>NZ_JAUORQ010000010.1:0-181415 GCF_030548085.1 Agarivorans sp. 2_MG-2023 | reverse complement strand
AACTCAGAAGTGAAACGCAACTGCGCCGATGATAGTGTGGGGTTTCCCCATGTGAAAGTAGGTCACCGCCAGGCTCTCAATTAAGATAAAAACCCAGCTATAGGCTGGGTTTTTATTTCGCTGATATAGCTCAGTTGGTAGAGCGCACCCTTGGTAAGGGTGAGGTCGGCAGTTCGAATCTGCCTATCAGCACCATATTCAGAGAAGCCCGGCAAATATGCTGGGCTTTTTTGTTTCTACCGACCAAATATTGCTCGGTAATCTAGGTTAGGTTGGAGATATCGTCTCCGGTTCTAATCACGTAACTGCGAAATTAACCCTTTTCAAACTGTTTTTTGAATGGTTTTATCTTGGTAACTATTTGTTTATATTGCGTTTATTAATTAAATCAAACAAAATTTAGACAGTTCTACCAATTCAAAATTTAGGGTGTTATAATTTCGCGCCCTTTAATTAGGCAGCCAGAGATCTCAGCGCTAATTGTTGGGATCAGTTGTAACATATAGCGGAGCACTGAAATGATCCAAATGCAATCTACTATGGACGTGGCGGACAATTCCGGCGCGCGCCGTGTACAGTGTATTAAGGTCCTAGGTGGTTCGCACCGCCGCTATGCACGAATTGGCGACATCATTAAAGTTACTGTAAAGGAAGCAATTCCACGCGGTAAAGTTAAGAAAGGTGACGTTATGAATGCAGTGGTAGTGCGTACTAGAAAAGGCGTACGTCGTCCTGATGGTTCTGTAATTCGTTTTGACCGCAATGCAGCGGTTATCTTGAATGCAAACAATCAGCCTATTGGTACTCGTATCTTTGGTCCTGTGACACGTGAACTGCGCAATGAACAGTTCATGAAAATTGTGTCTCTAGCGCCAGAAGTACTTTAAGGAGTCCAAAATGGCTAATAAAATCCAAAAAGGCGATGAAGTAATAGTTATTGCAGGTAAAGACAAAGGCAAACGCGGTAGCGTAACCAAAGCTTTATCAAACGGTAAACTATTCGTTGAAGGCGTTAACGTAATCAAGAAGCACCAAAAGCCAAACCCTCAATTGGGTGTTGCTGGCGGTATTGTTGAGAAAGAAGCGGCCCTTGATGCATCAAACGTAGCGATTTTTAACCCTGCCACTGGCAAGGCTGATCGCGTTGGTTTTCGATTTGAAGACGACAAAAAAGTTCGTGTATTCAAATCGTCTAATGAAATTGTAAAGTAACTGGAGTTAACGATGGCGAAACTGCATGACCTATATAAGGAAAGTGTAACGCCTGAACTCGTAAAGGAGTTCGGTTACAAATCCATCATGCAAGTCCCTCGGATTGAGAAAATCACCCTTAACATGGGTGTGGGTGAAGCGGTTAATGACAAGAAAGTACTAGAGCACGCAATTGCTGATCTAGCGGCTATCTCAGGTCAAAAACCTCTTACTACCAAAGCTCGTAAATCTGTAGCAGGCTTCAAGATCCGTGATGGATACCCGATTGGTTGTAAAGTGACTCTACGCGGTGAGCGTATGTGGGAGTTTTTAGAGCGTTTGATTTCAATCGCAATACCTCGTGTTCGAGATTTCCGTGGTTTGAATGCTAAGTCATTCGATGGCCGTGGTAACTACAGCATGGGTGTTCGTGAGCAAATCATCTTCCCTGAAATCGATTATGACAAAGTTGATAAGGTTCGTGGTATGGATATTACTATCACTACTACTGCCGAAAGCAACGAGGAAGGCCGCGCTTTGCTGGCTGCCTTTAACTTCCCATTCCGTAAGTAAGGTAGAGTTAGTTATGGCTAAACAATCAATGAAAGCTCGTGAAGTGAAACGTGAAAAAGCCGTTGCTCGCTTCGCGGAGAAGCGTACTGCGCTTAAAGCGATTATTAGCAGCGTGAACAGCTCTGATGAAGAGCGTTGGGACGCAGTGTTAAAATTGCAATCGTTACCTCGTGATTCAAGTCGGTCTCGTCAGCGTAACCGCTGTAACGTAACTGGCCGCCCACATGGCTACCTACGTAAATTCGGCCTTAGCCGTATTAAATTACGTGAAGCAATGATGCGCGGTGAGGTTCCTGGCCTTAAGAAAGCCAGTTGGTAATCCACTTAATTACGGAGTAAACGATTATGAGCATGCAAGATCCTATTGCAGATATGTTGACTCGCGTTCGCAACGGTCAATCAGCAAATAAAGTATCTGTTGTTATGCCTTCATCTAAAGTAAAAGTGGCAATTGCTAACTTGTTGCAAGAAGAAGGTTACATCACAGGATACGCTGTGACTGGTGACGTGAAAAAGTCATTAGAAGTTACCCTCAAGTATTTTGAAGGTAAAAAAGTTATTGAAAAGATTGAACGTGTAAGCCGTCCAGGCCTACGCATTTATAAAGGTGCTAAAGACCTACCTAAAGTTATGGGTGGCCTTGGCGTTGCAATCATTTCTACATCTAAAGGCGTTATGACTGACCGTGCAGCACGTAAAGCTGGCATGGGCGGTGAAATCGTCTGTTACGTAGCTTAACCGGAGGTAGGTAATATGTCTCGCGTAGCCAAGGCTCCCGTTACAATTCCTGCTGGCGTTGAAGTAAGTATCAACGGCCAAGAATTAACGGTTAAAGGTAGCAAAGGTACATTGACTCGCGTTTTTAATAACGCAGTTGTTGTAACGAAAGAAGAGAACGAACTTAAGTTTGCTGTAGTTGAAGGTGCTTCAACTGCTCAAGCTGGTACAGCTCGTGCTCTAAGCAACAACATGGTTGTTGGCGTTACAAATGGGTTTGAGAAAAAATTGACACTGTTAGGTGTTGGTTACCGTGCAGCTGTTAAAGGCTCGGTAGTTAACCTAACTCTAGGTTTTTCTCACCCAGTAGATTACACCTTACCAGAAGGTGTAACCGCAGAGTGTCCATCACAGACTGAAATCGTACTGAAAGGTGCTGATAAGCAAGTTGTTGGTCAGGTAGCAGCAGACATTCGTGCGTTCCGTCCACCAGAGCCTTACAAAGGTAAAGGTGTTCGTTATGCTGACGAAAATGTTCGCCGTAAAGAGGCTAAGAAGAAGTAGGTTAACACTATGGATAAGAAAATTGCTCGTCTGCGTCGTGCAACACGCACTCGCAAAGCTATGCAAGAGTTGGGTAAAACCCGCCTGGTGATTCACCGTACTCCGCGCCATATTTACGCGCAGGTGATTGCACCTGATGCTAAGGTTCTTGCAACAGCATCAACAGTAGATAAAGCCGTTTCTGAAGGGCTTGAAAGTTTAAGTAATGTAGCTGCCGCTACTGCCGTAGGTAAAGCAATCGCTGAACGTGCCGCAGAAAAAGGTATTACATCTGTAGCTTTTGACCGTTCTGGCTTTAAGTATCACGGCCGCGTTGCTGCGCTTGCAGAAGCTGCACGTGAAGCTGGTCTTCAGTTCTAAGGAGTGAGTCATGTCAAAATTTGAAGCACAAGCCGGTAGTGATCTGAATGAGAAGCTTATCGCTGTAAACCGTGTGTCAAAAGTAGTTAAAGGTGGTCGTATCTTCAGTTTCACTGCTCTTACAGTAGTGGGTGACGGTAACGGTCGCGTAGGGTTTGGTTATGGTAAAGCACGTGAAGTTCCTGCTGCTATTCAAAAAGCAATGGAAAAAGCGCGTCGTAACCTTACTAGTGTACAGCTGAGAGGCACTACACTGCAGCATCCTATTAAGGGTCGCCACTCTGGGTCGCGTGTTTACATGCAACCTGCATCAGAGGGTACTGGTATTATTGCCGGTGGTGCGATGCGTGCTGTTCTAGAAGTTGCGGGCGTGCAGAACGTATTGTCAAAAGCATACGGTTCTACTAACCCAATTAACATTGTTCGCGCTACTATCGACGCTCTTGAGAATATGCATTCTCCACAAGACGTTGCTGCGAAGCGTGGCCTAAGCGTCCAAGAAATTCTGGGGTAATAAAGCCATGTCGAACACAATTAAAGTAACACAGACTAAAAGTGGTATTGGGCGTTTGCCTAAGCACCGTGCGACCCTAACAGGTCTAGGTCTTCGTCGCATTAATCACACTGTTGAATTAGAGGACACTCCTTGTATTCGCGGTATGATTAATAAAGTTTCTTACATGGTTAAGGTTGAGGGAGAATAATCATGCGTTTGAATACTCTTTCTCCGGCGGCTGGCTCAAAGCCAAACGCCAAGCGTGTAGGACGTGGTATTGGTTCTGGTTTAGGTAAAACCGGTGGTCGTGGTCACAAAGGTCAGAAGTCTCGTTCTGGCGGTAGTGTTCGTCCAGGTTTCGAAGGCGGTCAAATGCCATTGAAACAACGTTTGCCTAAATTTGGTTTTACTTCACGTAAATCAATGGTAACTGCTGAAGTTCGTACTAGCGAACTAGCTAAAGTTACTGCTGACGTGGTAGATTTGGACGCTTTGAAGGCAGCTGGTCTTATTACTCGCAACATTAAGTTTGCAAAAGTAGTACTATCTGGCGAAGTTAAAGCACCAGTTACCTTACGTGGCCTGCGTGTAACTAAAGGCGCACTGGCAGCTATTGAAGCTGCTGGCGGTAAAATCGAGGAATAAGTACAAAACATGGCTAAGAATCCAGGAACAGCATCAGCAAGTGCACAAGGCGGCTTAAGCGAGCTTAAGAGTCGTTTACTATTTGTGCTTGGAGCCATTATTGTGTTCCGAGCAGGCTCCTTTGTGCCGTTACCTGGGATTGATGCCGCTGTACTGGCCGCGTTGTTTGACCAGCAAAAAGGTACCATTCTGGAAATGTTTAATATGTTTTCAGGTGGTGCACTTTCACGTGCTTCTATATTCGCGTTAGGTATCATGCCGTATATTTCGGCATCGATTATCATCCAGTTATTGACAGTTGTTCACCCAACCCTTGCTGAACTTAAAAAAGAAGGCGAGTCGGGTAGACGTAAGATTAGTCAATACACGCGTTATAGCACGCTGGTTTTAGCAACCTTCCAAGCTATTGGTATTGCTACTGGCTTACCAAATATGATGGCAGGTCTGGTAATTAACCCAGGTCTACCGTTCTATTTCACTGCGGTGGTTAGCTTGGTGACAGGAACAATGTTCCTGATGTGGTTAGGTGAGCAAATTACTGAACGCGGTATCGGCAACGGGATTTCGATTCTAATTTTTGCTGGTATTGTGGCAGGATTGCCTTCTGCAATCGGTCAGACGGCTGAGCAGGCGCGTCAAGGAGAGTTGCACTTATTGTTACTCTTGTTCATCGTTGCTCTTGTATTTGCGGTGACCTTCTTTGTGGTATTTGTAGAACGTGGACAACGTCGTATCGTTGTTAACTATGCAAAGCGCCAACAAGGTCGCAAAGTGTTCGCTGCACAAAGCACACATTTACCACTTAAAGTGAACATGGCGGGTGTTATCCCGGCAATTTTCGCTTCAAGTATTATTCTGTTCCCTGGCACATTAGCGCAGTGGTTCGGTCAAAATGAAGGCTTGTCTTTCCTTTCTGACCTGTCATTAACGCTACAACCTGGGCAACCGTTATATGTGTTCTTGTATGCAGCAGCTATTATCTTCTTCTGCTTCTTCTATACTGCGTTGGTATTTAACCCTCGCGAAACAGCAGACAACTTGAAGAAGAGTGGCGCGTTCATTCCGGGTATACGCCCAGGTGAACAGACCTCGCGATACATAGACAAGGTGATGACTCGTTTAACCCTAGCTGGTGCTTTGTACATCACGTTTGTATGTTTAATTCCTGAGTTTATGATGATCGGAATGAACGTTCAGTTCTACTTCGGTGGTACTTCGCTACTTATTGTAGTGGTGGTTATCATGGACTTTATGGCTCAGGTCCAAACCCATTTGATGTCTCATCAATATGGTTCGGTTCTGAAAAAAGCTAATCTTAAAGGTTACGGCCGTTAGGCCGCCCTTGAGATTGGTCTTTAACTTTTACGGAGATAGCAATGAAAGTACGTGCATCCGTTAAGAAAATCTGCCGTAACTGTAAAGTTATCAAGCGCAACGGTGTTGTGCGTGTAATTTGCAGTGAGCCAAAGCACAAACAGCGCCAAGGCTAGTTAGTAGATTTCAAGACAATATTATTTGCAATGTGGTCATCTGTTGAGTATCCTTACGGGCTTTTCACAGATGGCCTTCGTTTAACACGAAAATTATAGGAGTGTGCCAATGGCCCGTATAGCCGGCATTAACATTCCTGATCAGAAGCACGCAGTTATTGCTTTAACTGCAATCTTCGGTATTGGCTTAACCCGCTCACAAAAAATTTGTGCGGCAGCCGGTATTGCTGAAGATGTTAAGATCAGAGAACTTGACGAAACACAAATCGATAAACTTCGTGACGAAGTAGCTAAATTCACTGTTGAAGGTGATCTACGTCGTGAAGTATCAATGAACATTAAGCGTCTGATGGACCTCGGTTGTTACCGTGGACTTCGTCACCGTCGCAGTTTGCCCCTTCGCGGTCAGCGCACTAAAACAAATGCGCGCACCCGTAAAGGTCCTCGCAAACCTATTAAGAAATAAGGGGTGAGTGAAAATGGCTAAAACTCCGACTCGCGCTCGTAAACGCGTAAAAAAACAAGTTGCTGATGGCATGGCTCATATCCATGCTTCTTTCAACAATACTATTGTGACTATCACTGATCGTCAGGGTAACGCGCTTTCTTGGGCCACTGCAGGTGGTTCAGGTTTCCGTGGTTCACGTAAGTCTACTCCGTTCGCTGCACAGGTTGCTGCTGAACGTGCTGCTGAAGCAGCTAAAGACTACGGCCTTAAGAACGTAGAAGTGTTTGTAAACGGCCCAGGTCCTGGTCGTGAGTCTTCAATCCGTGCATTACATGCTGCGGGTTTCCGTGTGACTAACATCACCGACGTGACTCCGATTCCACACAATGGTTGTCGTCCACCGAAGAAACGCCGCGTGTAGTTTCTGGATAGATTGGAGAAAGAAAAATGGCAAGATATTTAGGTCCAAAGCTTAAACTTAGCCGTCGTGAAGGTACCGATCTTTTCTTGAAAAGTGGTGTACGTGCGATCGACACAAAGTGTAAGTTGGATGCAGCACCTGGTCAACATGGTGCACGTAAAGCGCGTCTTTCAGACTACGGTTTACAGCTTCGTGAGAAGCAAAAAGTTCGTCGTTTATACGGCATACTTGAAAAACAATTCCGCAACTACTACAAAGCTGCTGCTCGCCTTAAAGGCAACACCGGTGAAAACTTGCTGCAATTGTTAGAAAGTCGTTTAGATAACGTTGTTTACCGTTTAGGTTTTGGTGCTACTCGCGCTGAAGCTCGTCAGCTAGTTAGCCACAAAGCTATCGTAGTTAACGGTCAAGTGGTTAATATTCCTTCTTACAAGGTATTACCAGAAGACGTTATCAGTGTTCGCGAAAAATCTAAGAAGCAAGCTCGTATCGTTGCATCTTTAGAAATCGCTGGACAACGTGAAGCGGCATCGTGGATAGAAGTAGACGCTACTAAAATGGAAGGCACTTTCAAACGCCTACCTGAGCGCGCTGATTTATCTGCGGAAATTAACGAACAGCTGATCGTCGAACTTTACTCTAAGTAAAGTTGAATTATAGAGAGGACACAATGCAGGGTTCTGTAACAGAGTTTCTAAAACCAAGGCTAGTTGAGATCGAACAAGTTAGCCCAACTCGTGCAAAGGTTACGCTTGAGCCATTAGAGCGTGGTTTTGGCCACACTTTAGGTAATGCTCTTCGTCGTATTCTTTTATCTTCTATGCCTGGTTGTGCGGTAACAGAAGTTGAAATCGATGGCGTGTTGCATGAGTACAGCAGTAAGGAAGGCGTACAAGAGGATATCTTGGAAATCTTGCTTAACCTTAAAGGTATTGCTGTGAAGTTAGAAGGTAAAGACGAAGTAACACTTAGTCTTGCCAAGTCTGGAGCAGGTCCTGTGGTTGCAGGCGACATTCAGCACGACGCTGATGTCGAAATCACTAACCCTGAGCACGTTATTTGTCACCTTAGCAGCAACGCTGAAATCAGCATGCGCATTAAGGTTGAACGTGGTCGCGGTTACGTACCAGCTTCAGTTCGGGTTCACTCTGAAGATGAAGAGCGTCCAATTGGTCGTTTGCTAACTGATGCAGCTTACAGCCCAGTAGAGCGTATTGCTTATACTGTTGAAGCTGCTCGTGTAGAGCAACGTACTGACTTGGACAAATTGGTTATCGATATGGAAACCAATGGTACTCTTGATCCAGAGGAAGCTATCCGCCGCTCTGCAACAATTCTTGCAGAACAATTGGATGCCTTCGTTGACTTACGTGATGTAAGTGAGCCTGAAGAAAAAGAAGAGAAGCCAGAGTTTGATCCAATCCTGCTTCGTCCTGTCGATGATCTAGAGTTGACAGTACGCTCTGCTAACTGTTTGAAGGCAGAAGCGATTCATTACATTGGTGACTTGGTACAACGTACCGAAGTTGAGCTACTTAAAACACCTAACTTAGGTAAAAAGTCGCTTACTGAAATCAAAGATGTATTAGCGTCACGTGGTTTGTCTCTAGGTATGCGCCTAGAAAACTGGCCGCCAGCTAGCATTGCTGATAAGTAGTCACTGGTTTTAACGTCTTAATATAGAAGGATAAGGTCATGCGCCATCGTCAGAGTGGTCGTCAATTGAACCGAAATAGTAGCCATCGTCAGGCTATGTTCCGGAATATGGCCAGTTCATTGGTTCGCCATGAAGTTATCAAGACAACATTGCCTAAAGCCAAAGAGCTTCGTCGTGTTGTTGAGCCATTAATTACATTGGCTAAAAATGACAGTGTAGCTAACCGTCGTCTAGCTTTTGCTCGTACTCGCGATGCAGAAGTTGTTGGTAAGCTATTTGCTGAAATCGGCCCTCGATTCAAAGAACGTGCAGGCGGTTACACTCGCATTTTAAAATGTGGTTTCCGTGCTGGCGATAATGCTCCTATGGCATTCATTGAGTTATTGGACCGTCCTGAAGTTGAAGAAGTTGCTGAAGAAGCGGCTGAGTAAACTCAGACACCAAGTATAAAAAGCCGGACTTAGGTCCGGCTTTTTTTTGTCTTGAATTTGTCTAGTAAGATTTGCAACGGCGGAGTAATTACCCCGTTACAAACGTTTGTTGTGATCGAAGTAATAAGAGATGCGCGCCCGCGGATTCAAGTACTCAAATACAGCATCGGGTAAGGCGCTGGGCTTAAGGGCTTTCTCAATGGTTAAGCCTGCCGCTTCTAAATCGATAATTGGTGCTTCAGTACGCGGGATATTGGGGTCATAAACTTGTACAGCAGGGAACAGCAAACGTTCTGAGTTTACCGACATCACTAAACCTATTTGCCCTGAACTAAGCTGCACAACACTGCCTGGCGGGTAGATACCTAATAAACGAATAAGTATGCCTAGGTCAGCAGCATTGAGCTGCGCTTTACGTTGTTTATAAAGGTAGGAAATAACTGTAAAAGGAATCCGGGTTAAGCGTGGGTCTCTCGGGTGGCATAAGCTGTCATACTCATTTACAACTGCAATGAGCTGGGCTAAGCGGTCGATGCTGTCGCCTTTTAACTTTTGTGGGTAACCACTGCCATCTAAATACTCGTGGTGTTGCGCCGCAATCACTTTTACCTTGGCGGGTATCGTTTCTGATAACTTAAGAAAATCGGCACCATACTTAGTGTGCATCTTTAATAAGTTGGCTTCTTGAGCGGTTAACTTACCGGGTTTGCGTAGCACTTTATCGGGGATTTTCATTTTCCCTACATCGTGAAATAAGCCGGCCAAGCCTAAGATTTTTATATCACGCTCAGAAAATCCAGCCGCTTTGGCTAGCATCATGGCAAGGATAGACACATTTAAACTGTGGTAGTAAAAGCTGTCGGCATCTTTGCTGTCGTTCATTAAGTGCAGCACCACACCCTCGCCAGAGAGTAAGTCATCGGCTAGGTTGTTAATTAGGGTTGTAGCGTCATCAACGGCGTTAAGTGGGCGGCTTTTCAGTTTGCTCATCACCGCGCGAACTTGCGCCATTGAGCGATCAAACTCTTTCTCAACTTTTTGTAGGTTACGGCGGTAGTTCTTTAACTCTTCAATACGCGCGCGTTTTTCTTCCCAGAGTGCTTTGGCAGCTTTCTCTAAAGCCTTAGCATCATCTTTCTTTTCTTCGCCTTGTTCTTGGTTCGCTGGCAAAGGCGGCGTATCGCTCTTTTCAGGTACCACAATGACATGCTTCAATCCCAGATTCTTGATTACATCAATCTGATCTTGGCTTTTTATTTTGAAGCTGGTGAACATAAACGGGTGCTCCCCCCATTTTACCGGAAGCTTAACAAACACACCTGTTTGTAATCGTTCTACATTAAGCTTTAACTCAGCCATGTGCCCTTACAACTTTTTTTCATCAGGGAGCATTATGAATAATTATTGGCACAAAATCAGCAGCTTTTAACAAGTTCTAGACATACACGAGGAACTATTTAAAATAGGTATCTAGATGTCTAGACATACATGTCTTGTTGTTAGCTTGGAGCCTCTTATGCCAATTTGTATTCCTGACCAGTTACCCGCTGCCGAAGTCCTGCGTAACGAAAATATTTTTGTTATGCCAGAGAGCCGTGCAGCTCATCAGGATATTCGTCCGCTAGAGGTTGTACTTCTTAATTTGATGCCTAAGAAAATTGAGACTGAAAATCAAATCCTCAGGCTGCTCTCTAACTCTCCCTTGCAGGTGAATGTAAAGCTATTACGTATCGATCATCGTGTGTCTAAAAATACTCCCAAAGATCACATCGATAAGTTTTATCGTGATTTTGACAAACTGCGCGAGCGTAACTTCGACGGACTGATTATTACTGGTGCTCCTTTAGGGCAAGTACCCTTCGAAGAAGTGTATTACTGGGATCAAGTTAAGGAAATTATTGATTGGGCCACAACCCACGTCACTTCAACCTTGTACTTATGTTGGGCGGCTCAGGCGGCGTTGTATCATTTATATGGTTTGAACAAACAAACTCGCGATACCAAGTTGTCAGGGGTGTATTGGCATCAAACCAAGCACAAACATAACCCCTTGGTTCGCGGTTTTGATGACGCTTTCCTCGCGCCACTATCACGCTTTGCGCATTTTGATTCAAACCTAATTACCGAAGAAACCGACTTGAAGGTACTGGCCGACAACCCTGAAGCGGGTAGCTACTTATTTGCTAGCGAAGATTTTCGCCAAGTATTTATTACTGGTCATCCAGAGTACGCAGCAGATACTTTGCACAATGAATATCAGCGTGATTCTCAAGAAGGCTTGAATCCGCAATTGCCCGAAAACTACTACACGCATGACGATTGCTCTGCCGCGCCATGTGCCACTTGGCGTAGTCATGGACACCTTTTGTATAACAACTGGCTTAACTACTGTGTTTACCAAATCACGCCTTACGACTTAGCCGAACTTAAACCCAAATCCGATAATATCTTGAAATAATTTCATATAACTTTATCGCAGATAAGCCCCATTAGGCAGTGTGCTACACTGCCGAGTCGAAATACCAGCGAAAGAAATAGGAAGTTCCCGTGTCAGCAAGGCTACAACTAGAAAAGCAACTCTCTCAACGCATCATGATCATCGATGGCGGCATGGGAACCATGATTCAGTCTTACAAATTTGAAGAGGCTGACTACCGCGGAGAGAGCTTTGCAGACTGGCATACCGATGTAAAAGGCAACAACGATATGTTGGTGCTAACACAGCCAAAAATCATTGCTGATATTCATCGTGAGTACTTGCTGGCTGGCGCTGATATTCTAGAAACCAATACCTTTAACGCTACAACTATCGCCATGGCCGATTACGACATGGAGAAGTACTCGGCTGATATCAACCGCGAAGCCGCGCGTATTGCTCGCGAAGTTGCTGATGAAGTGACAGCCTTAAACCCTGAGCGTCCTCGTTTTGTGGCGGGTGTGTTAGGCCCCACAAACCGTACCTGTTCTATCTCGCCAGATGTGAACGACCCAGGTTATCGTAATGTCACTTTTAACGAGCTAGTAGAGGCTTATGTTGAATCCACTAAGGCGCTTATAGAAGGCGGTAGTGACTTAATTTTAATCGAAACCATCTTCGATACTCTTAACGCAAAAGCGGCGGTGTTTGCAGTAGAAACCGTGTTTGATGAGCTGGGTTATAAATTGCCAGTGATGATTTCGGGCACCATTACCGACGCCTCGGGCCGTACCTTAAGTGGCCAAACAACCGAAGCCTTTTACAACTCGATGCGCCACGCTAGCCCAATTAGCATAGGTTTGAACTGTGCATTGGGGCCAGACGAGCTTCGCCAGTATGTTGACGAGCTTAGCCGCGTAAGCGAAACCTATGTCTCTGCTCACCCCAATGCAGGCTTGCCAAATGCCTTTGGTGAATATGACCTTGAAGCCAATGAAATGGCGGAACACATTGGTGAATGGGCGCGCGCTGGTTTCTTAAATTTAGTTGGCGGCTGTTGTGGTACCACGCCTGAGCATATTAAAGCCATGGCCGAAGCGGTTGAAGGCGTAGCGCCACGTAAACTGCCAGAAATAGATGTAGCTTGTCGCCTTTCAGGGCTAGAGCCACTAACGATTACTGCAGACACACTGTTTGTAAACGTAGGTGAGCGTAACAACGTTACGGGTTCAGCAATATTTAAGCGGCTGATCGTAGAGGAGAACTACGATAAAGCTATTGAGGTTGCCTTAAACCAAGTTGAGAACGGCGCGCAAATTATTGATATCAACATGGACGAAGGCATGTTGGATTCAAAGGCGGCCATGGTGCGCTTTTTGAACATGATTGCCTGTGAGCCCGATATCGCCAAAGTGCCGGTGATGATTGATTCATCTAAGTGGGATATTTTAGAAGCTGGCCTGCAGTGTGTGCAGGGTAAGCCAATTGTTAACTCTATTTCGATGAAAGAAGGGGTAGAGCCCTTTATTCGCCAAGCTAAAATTCTTCGCCGTTACGGCGCGGCAGTTATTGTTATGGCCTTTGATGAAGAAGGTCAGGCAGATACCCGCGAACGTAAGTTTGAAATATGTAGCAAGTCTTACGACATCTTAGTCAATCAAGTGGGCTTCCCGCCGGAAGATATTATCTTCGATCCAAACATCTTCGCGGTAGCTACCGGAATCGACGAGCATAATAACTATGCGGTTGATTTTATCGAAGCGGTAAAAGACATCAAAGATAACTTACCGCATGCGATGATTTCTGGCGGTGTCTCTAATGTAAGTTTTTCATTCCGTGGTAATAACCCCGTTCGAGAAGCGATACACGCGGTGTTCTTGTACTACGCGATTAAGAACGGCATGGACATGGGTATTGTAAATGCGGGCCAGCTGGCCATTTACGAAGACATTCCCAAAGAGTTAAAAGACAAGGTTGAAGCGGTAGTACTTAATACCCATAACAACGCTACCGAAGAGCTACTTGAAATTGCCGAAAAATACCGTGGTGACGGTTCTCAGCAAGAAAGTGCTCAGGATTTAGAGTGGCGCACATGGGATGTTAGAAAACGCCTAGAGCACGCATTAGTTAAAGGCATCACCGAATTTATCGAAGACGACACCGAGCTAGCGCGCCAATCGGTAGAGCGCCCATTACACGTGATTGAAGGGCCGTTAATGGACGGCATGAATGTCGTGGGCGATTTATTCGGCGACGGTAAAATGTTCTTACCGCAAGTAGTGAAATCTGCCCGTGTTATGAAACGCGCGGTAGCCTACTTACAGCCCTATATTGAAGCTGAGAAAGGCGAAGGGCAGCGCTCTAACGGTAAAATTGTAATGGCCACCGTGAAGGGTGACGTGCACGACATTGGTAAAAACATTGTTGGGGTTGTGCTGCAATGTAATAACTTTGAAGTCATCGACCTTGGCGTCATGGTGTCTTGCGACAAAATTCTTAAAGTCGCTAAAGAAGAAAACGTAGATATGATTGGCCTCTCAGGGCTAATTACGCCCTCGCTAGATGAAATGGTGCACGTAGCTAAAGAAATGCAGCGTACAGGCCTCGATCTGCCGTTGCTTATTGGTGGGGCAACTACTTCTAAAGCACACACTGCGGTTAAAATTGAACAAAACTATGAGCACCCTGTCGTGTACGTGTCTAATGCGTCTCGCGCGGTGGGAGTGTGCCAAAGTTTATTGTCCGACGAGTTACGCCCTCCTTTTGTAGAAAAACTGGATAAAGACTACGAGATTGTACGTGAGCAGCATGCTCGTAAGCGGCCGCGTACTCCACCAGTTACTCTAGAAGTCGCTCGCGCTAATCGTGCGCCGATTGAGTGGGACAACTACACGCCACCAGTACCTAAACAATTGGGCATTCAACAGTTTGAGGATGTGTCGATAGAAGACATTGAACCTTACATAGATTGGACCCCATTCTTTATGACTTGGTCATTGGCTGGCAAATACCCACGTATTCTAGAAGACGAGGTAGTGGGCGAAGAAGCTAAGCGTTTGTTTGCCGACGCCAAAGCAATGCTCGCTCGTTTTAAACAAAAGCGCGAAGTGAAAGTATCAGGTGTGTTTGGTTTGTTCCCTGCCAATAGTGTGGGTGACGATATTGAGATCTACACCGACGAATCACGCAGCGAACTGCTTGGAGTAAGCTCTCAGCTTCGCCAGCAAACCGATAAGAAAAAGGGCGCCAACAATTGCTTAGCCGATTTCATTGCTCCCAAGGCGAGCGGTAAAGCCGATTACTTTGGTGCCTTTGCGGTAACCGGCGGAATTGGCGAAGATGAATTAGCCGACATGTATAAAGGTGAAGGCGATGATTACAACGCGATTATGGTAAAAGCGATTGCCGATCGCCTCGCCGAAGGTTTTGCAGAATACTTACATGCGCAAGTACGTAAAGACTTCTGGGGCTACGCAGCCGACGAAAACCTCAGCAGCGAAGAGTTAATTCGTGAAAACTACCAAGGCATACGTCCTGCACCGGGTTATCCCGCTTGTCCGGAGCATACCGAGAAGGGTCTCATTTGGGACTTACTGGATGTTGAAAAACGGATCGGTATGGTGCTAACCGACAGCTACGCGATGTGGCCGGGTGCAGCGGTATCTGGCTGGTATTTTTCTCATCCAGAAAGCCGTTATTTTGCAGTGGCATCGATTCAAAAAGACCAAGTAGAAGATTATGCTAAGCGTAAAAATATGAGCTTGGAGGTTGCCGAACGCTGGTTAGCGCCTAACTTGGGCTACAACACTTAGCTCGGAATCAAACCTAGCTAGATTCAAGTCTCGCGTTGCTGGCTGCAAGGCCCGTCAACTCGCCCTTTAGCTTTAGCTTGAGGGCGATAAATCGCTTGAGTTTTAAGCTTATTCCCCCTACAATTTGCGCCGATTTTATCACTGAGATTCTTCTATGAACCCGGACCCCGACAGTCGAAACTTTTATCGTTTTATAGACCCGATACAACAAAATTTCTTCGCGTAGTCCGTCTGGTTAATGCTTGGCTCTATGCGATAGCTGGAGCAGTACATGGCACATCTTCAACAAAAATTAGAGCTCGCTTTAGTTAACTTAGACAAGTTAACCCTTCGCTCAACCCTCGATGAATACCACTTTGCCGACGTTGGCCAAGCCTTGGCCGAGTTTGAACCTAAAGAAGCCTTACCGCTTATTTCGATGTTTTCACTAGGTGATCGCGCCAAAGTTTTCTCGTATTTGCCTCCCTATCTGCAAGCCGACGTAGCGGGATTAATGAAGCGCCATAAACTGGCCGCGTTGTTTTCTCGCATGGAGGCTGATGAGCGCGCCGATTTATACAACGACTTAGACGAAGAGCAACGCGCCATGGTTTTGCCTGGCTTAGCTCAAGCCGAGCGCGAAGATTTACGTAAGCTTTCTAGCTACGCCGAAGGAACCGCGGGGTCAATCATGACCTCTGACTATGCCACTCTAAAAGAACACTGGCTGGTTAGCCGCGCGTTAAAGCAGTTGCGACTCGAAGCGCCCGATAAAGAAACTATTTACCAAACTTATGTGATTGACCGCGAACGTCGACTACTCGGTACCGTGTCTTTGCGTGAATTGATTCTGGCCTCTCCCGATATTCAAGTGCGCGAGTTAATGCGTACCGAAGTGGTATCGGTCACCGTAGAAGAAAGCCAAGAGCATGTGAGTAAACAAATTCGCCATTACGATCTATTGGCCCTGCCAGTGGTGGATGAACAGCAAAAGCTGGTTGGCATTGTTACTTACGATGACGCGATGGATGCGGCGGTTGAAGAAGCCACCGAAGATGCCCAAAAAAGTGCCTCAGTAGGTAAGCTCGACGAAACAGTAGACCGAGTGAGCATTTGGGAGCTCTACCGTAAACGGGTAATGTGGCTGGTACTGCTAGTGTTTGGCGCGATGTTCTCCGGCGCAGGAATTGCTCATTTTGAAGAAACGATTTCGGCCAACGTTGCCTTGGTGTTTTTCTTACCTTTATTGATTGGAAGTGGCGGTAATGCAGGCTCACAAGCAGCAGCCTTAATGGTACGGGCACTGGCCACTGGCGAAGTAGACAAAAATGACTGGTCTAAATTGTTTAGCCGTGAACTATTGGTGGGGCTAGCACTTGGCTTAACTATGGCGGCTGCAGTTTATAGCGTAGGGGTATTTCGTGGTGGCCCAGACGTAGCAATGATTGTATCCATGTCGATGGTAATCATTGTATTAGTGGGATCTCTGGTGGGCTTAAGCTTACCGTTTTTGCTGAATAAGATGAAACTCGACCCTGCAACGGCCTCTGGCCCACTGGTAGCGACAATTGCCGACGTATCAGGGGTGTTAGTTTATTTTGGCTTGGCCAGCGCCATACTCGGCTTGTAACGCGACACGCAGCCACAAAAAAGCGAGCCATAATATGCTCGCTTTTTGCTTTCAATCATTTAGGTTTAGTCTTTGCTTTTTTCGTTACTGCTTGCCGGGCGAATTAAGCTCACCCCTTCACGAATAATCATTAAACCCACACCTACCAGCTTAACGCATACGTATAAAAATACGATCAGCACTATTACCTTGATAAAGGTTTGAAAAATCTCAAAAAACTCTTCGCTAACTTGGGTATTTATGGCATCAGTATCGGCCATTAACCAGTTAAAAAAGTGCTGCATGAAGGGCGCATCATGCGGCAAGGTAATTAAACTCACTGTTTGTGGTAGCACATAGGCTATCACTGCGATTCCTACCACTATTAGCGCAATGCCAATAAGTAATCTTGAGCGGTTTAGCGCCGTGTTCATATACATCCTTGAATGGTTATTAATAGTTCTGTTGTTAGTAGCATTACCTGAGTAACTAAAGAGATCAAGTAAACTTAGTTTTCCTGCTCTATACCAAAGGCTTGTTGCTGCTCTTCTAGTTGCTCTTGCAGGTCAAACCAGCTTAGTTCAGTTTCTTCTAGTTCGCTCTTAAGTTCTGCTTGTTGTTGTAAACACTTTTGCAGTTGTGCTTTGTTATCGGCTTCATACAGTTCTGGTTCAGCCATTTTTTGTTCTACTTCGTCTAAACGTTGCTGGGCTTTAGCGCTGCTTTTTTCAAGGCTTTCTAATTGCTTACGAATGCCTTTTGTTTGCTGGCGAAATTCGGCTTCGCGACGTTTTTGTTCTTTACGTTGATTCACCGGGTTTGCGCCAGTAGCGCTACTTTCTGTACCGTTGCTGTTTATCTGTCGGTTGGCTTGGCTTAGCCATTGTTGGTAATCGTCTAAGTCACCCTCAAAAGGCGAGACTCGCTGGCTGTCTACCAAGTAAAATTCATCAGTTGTGGCGCGCAGTAATGCTCGGTCGTGCGATACAATAATCATTGCACCGGTAAACTCTTGCAACGCCAAAGTGAGTGCGTGACGCATTTCTAAATCTAAGTGGTTGGTAGGTTCATCAAGTAGCAACAAGTTAGGCTTTTGCCAAACTACTAAGGCCAATACCAAACGGGCTTTTTCGCCACCACTAAACGGCGCTACCTTCTCTAGAGCTTGATCGCCTTGGAAACCAAAACTGCCTAAGTATTTGCGTAATTCGGCCTCGGTAGTATTAGGGGCCAAGCGTTGCAAATGCTGCATCGGCGTATCGTCTGGGCGTAGGGTTTCTAATTGGTGTTGGGCAAAGTAACCCACTTTAGCCATTTTGTTTATTTCTACATTGCCGGCCAGCGCTTTTAGCTCACCAGAAAGCAGTTTAATAAAAGTAGATTTACCCGCGCCGTTGCGGCCTAACAAACCAATACGGCTGCCAGGCACCAAGTTAAACTTAACTTGTTCAAGAATGGTTTTATCTTCATAACCGGCGCTCACTTTTTCCATGGTAAGCAAGGGTAGGGGCAGGTTGTCTGGCTCTCTAAACTGAAAGCTAAACTGCGAATCTACGTGGGCTTGGCTAATCACTTCCATTTTTTCAAGCGCTTTTAAGCGGCTTTGTGCTTGCTTGGCTTTACTGGCCTTGTAACGAAAACGGTCTACAAAACCTTGCATATGCGCACGCTCGCGCTGTTGCTTCTCGTACATGGCTTGTTGCTGAGCCAAGTGCATGGCGCGCATCTGCTCAAAGTCTGAGTAGCCACCGGTGTACTCATTCAGCTTTTGATGCTCAATATGCACAATGCGATTAATAATGTTGTCCAGAAAATCACGATCGTGAGAAATCAGAATTAGCGTGCCGGGGTAGCGCTTAAGCCACTGTTCTAGCCACACCACGGTGTCTAAATCCAAGTGGTTGGTTGGTTCATCCAATAGCAATAGATCGGAGCGAACCAATAGCGCTTGGGCTAGGTTTAAGCGCATTCGCCAACCACCCGAAAAGTCACTTACGCTTTGCTGTTGGCCTGCTTCACTAAAGCCCAAACCCGCCAGTAACTCAGCGGCTTTGGTTTTAATTTGGTAACCACCTATGGTGTCCATTTTGGTATGCAAGGTGGCAATGAGCTCGCCTTTTTCAGCTTCTTCTGCGGCAGTAATATCGCGCTCTAGTTGGCGAAACTCTTGGTCGCCGTCAATCACGTAATCAATGGCTTTGCGTTTAAGCTCAGGCGTTTCTTGGGCAACGCTGGAAATTTCCCACTTGCTTGGCACGCTTAAGTTGCCTGCATCCACTTGCAGTTGGTTTTTTAACAAAGCAAATAGCGATGATTTACCGCAACCATTTTGTCCCACTAAACCCACTTTTTGGCCGGGGTGAATGGTGAGGTTTGATTCTTCTAAAAGAAACTTGGTGCCGCGTTGCAGGCTAATATTGTTGGCTACGATCATGGTTGTTGCTATGTGCTACTAAAAGTGTGCAATAATGCCGCTATGATACCCGATGCGGCTAATGTCGCATAGCAACATGGCAGTGCAAACTAGAGTTAACTATGGCAAAACATCGTTTTATTGCGGGCGCAGTATGCCCAGAGTGTGAAGAGCAAGATTCTATTCGTTTAATCGTTGAGCAAGTGAACGGTGAAGAGCACGAGCACATTGAGTGCGTAAGCTGTAACTACCATGCCGAACGTCCCAAACAGCAAGAAGAAAAAACTGAACAAGACATTATTGGTTTGTTTAAGCCTTAGCTGAGCGATGCTTTGTTCGTTAAGTCTCGCTGGTAGAGGTAATTTACAACTGTTGCTATGTATTTAATCTGCTATTGGCGCCGTAGTCTCTTGTTATCAATCACTAAAATCCACTCTAATCTTTAGAAGGCTACCAGCCTTTTTGAGTTCACGCTCTAGACTAATAGAACCCTCGAGTTCTCTCTTCATTGCGGTTTGCGAATTCATTTCATAGGCAACTAAGTTTAAAACTTGGCAACCATTAATAAGGTCGCGGTCTGAAATAAGAAAGAGAAGCTGTGAAACTACTGAATACGCAGGAACGGCTTCTTTCTTTGCCAAAACCGTAGCAATTAGAACTCTTAACTCTTCCTGCATATCTTTGGTTGCGTTGAAGTTTGTTATTGCAGCCCTATTTTGCAGGAAGAAAGCCGAAATACTACCCAAGGATTCTCTGTAAGAAACTACAGGTTCTAGAACCAGTTTCAGTATGAACTGCCCTATGACAAAAACCGTCACACCTGCAATTATGGTTGTAAGCAATGTAACCTCCTTGTAATTTATAACGCTAAGCTAACCCGCACGAAACCTTGGCATGATATTTTGCAGAGCAAAAGTTCCAAGAGAGAAGTGTCGGGTTGGGTGCCTTGTTAGTCTAACGTTTACCAACGTTTACCAACGTTTACCAACGTTTACCAACGTTTCTTAGTTAAGATCTTATAGGTCGACATAGGCTCTTCAAATGTTGGCTCAACAACACTGTCTAGCTTGCACTGAATAATTTGCAATTGCTTTCTTATTACATCGTCCTCTTCCCAGGTGTCCCAGAAGATATCCTCATGCTGCTCCATTTTTTCTAGGTGTTTTTCGAACTCAGCTTCTGACATTTCGACCTTACCTTGGCGTTGCCAATACCTAGTAGCTAACTGGCGAGCTGAGCCAAAAATACTGTTTACAGTTTTATTAGTGTCTTTAAATATTTCTTCACTATCAGAGCCGTAAGTTGCCATAAATTTGTATTTCAGTGTTTCAAACCTTATGAATACCTCACGCTTCTTTTCATAGCGCTCAAAAACAATATGTCCTCGGTTAAGTAGTTCAGTCTCTTCTGGCTTTTCTCGTTCACCCACAACCCGACTTTCACCCTCTCTGGTAGAGGAGAATGGACTACGAATAAATGCAACTGCATCCTTGATTTCAAAAAAGGTGGCCAAGGTTTCTTCGGCAAGCTCTATTCTTCGCTTTCCTATAAATTCTCGTTTCCATGCGCCAATACCTGAGACAATAGCCCAGCATGCTGAAATAACAGCGATTGTCTTACCCAATAGGGTTATTACCTCTAACATTACTCTCCGAACTTTAATTGGCTGGCTAACATTTTATTAGTGTGACTTTGCAAGCTTGCTGAGCAAAGTGCGCAGCAACATTCGTAAGCCTAAGAAAAACCTAGTCTAATCATACCGTAATAGTTTTAGTGATAATAAGCTTAAACTCAATAAATCATCGGTGATGATTAGCCTTTCTCTCTATGGTTATCGCCGAGCCGGAGTCGTGGGAAGTGATAAAGCCGAGCAATGTTTAAGCGCAGCGAGTAGCGCTTGGAGAAGAGGTGAGAACTTTGCTTGTTAAAGCCCTACAGCTTCACCCTGAGTAGGCTTCAATCCACCCCTTTCAGGTGTCAGTTTTGACTCTGTTTACAATCCTTACATAAACAACTCAGCTCGAGTTGAGGGCTCAGTAAGTGGTAACCCACTTGTTGCGCGCGATTATCTATTTCGTCGATTAAATGCTGGGGAATGGTGATTTCTTCAACGCTTTGGCAATTTTGGCAGATTAAAAACTGCGAGACTTGATGATGACATTGCTCGTGAATATGCGAGCAAGCCACAAACTTGTTTTGAGATTCTAATCGATGAACCAATTGGTGTTGGGCAAGAAACTCAAGGATTCGATATACCGACATTGGCGGCATAGTTTGTTCGGCTTGCTGATTGTAAATATCCAGTATTTCGTAGGCCGACATTGGCTTTTGCTGTTGTAGCAATACCCGCAAAATTTGCTCCCGCTTCACGGTTAAACGCGCGCCGGAATCTTTGCAACGGTGAGTTGCACTATCTACGATACTTTGGTCACTCTGTCGGGTCATTGTCATCCAAAATTCTGGTTAAATGTGGCTAACTGGCGAAATCTAAACTCAGCAATAAACGAGGGTATACCTCATCTGATGTGGGCGAGCGATGCATTAAACCGTGCTCACTCTCTTCGTCCCAAGCTTGCCCTTTTAATAAGGCGACTGCAAACAATGGCAGGTCTTGTAATGGCGGTTGGCTGGGCTGCTCGGCTAAGCGGCTTTTGGGCAATACACTGTACTGCGTGCCTGCGCCTAGGTAACTCAGTAGCAAGCGGCATGGTACCTGATCACAGTGTAGTTTTGGACACATAGTTTGCTCTAGTTTGACCAAGCGCATACCAATTACGTCGAGTTCGAATAAGCAGCTAAACATATCGCACACTAGCACTAGGTCATCAATCATGGCTTGGCGGCCTGGACCTGGCGGTAGTTTTTCACTGATATAGTTTGCTACTTCGTTGGTATTGAGCCTGGCAGAAATGCCTCTAAAAGTACTTTGCTCATCTACCAAGCTGGCAGCGTATTCGGCTACTTGAGGATCAGGCTGGCGCTGCCACACTGCTAGCTCAGTTTGACTGCTATAGATCTCAGTGAGCGCTTGGGCGGTTGCGCCAGTATTAACTACTGGCGTGGTGGTTGGCATGTTCATTATCGGCTTCCTTGAGCAAATTGTGGCTGTAGTTTCACTGTTGAGGTGCGTGGCGATACCTGAGCAAAGGCGTTATGCGCATGTAAGCTTTCGAGATGCCTTACTTGAATCGCAATACTGGGATAAAGCGGTGTAAGTTGCTGGGTGAGGCGTCGGCTAATATCTTCTACAAACATTAAGTTCTCGCCGTTTAGTTCGGCAAAGGCTTGTTCGTCGGCGCGTTTTACGCTGGTTTGCACTGGAGTGGCGATAATAGCTTCTAGTTGTTCAATCAAGTTGACCAAGCCTAAAGCTTTAGAGTGCGCGGGTAATGGCAGTGATACTAAGGCCACACTGCGTTGGCTGTGTGGTGTGGCAAGGGTGCCATTTTGTTTAAGCCAGGCTGCGGCTTGTGAAGGGCTTAAGGTTTTATCTTCGCCAAAGTGCTGTAAAAACTGGTGGGCTAAACTTTCTCTGACAAGGGCGGCAGAGCAAGGGCAGGTTGAGGAATACTGCAGTTCGACCTGTAAGGCAACAGAAAGCGCTTGTCCTTGTATTAACTCGGCAGATAAGGTGATGGGGTAACGCTGCCAACCAGCAGGGCTATTGCTGACTAAGGCAGGGCGTTTTAACAGAAACTCAAACTGTAATTCTATTCTCGCAGCGGTAGATCGAACGTCTGAATGGCTGCTTAATACTTGCGCCAAACAGTGTTCTAGAGATTGGCGAGTGAGTGGTTGCTGAGCCAGTTCGTTAAGCAAAAAGTAAAGCCGCGACATATGAATTCCCCGCGCAGCTTGCTCGCCGCCAGGTAGATCGACGGCGATACTGGCACTGGCGTGGCTATGGGTTAAGCCTGCTGGCTCATCTAAATAAACCGGTACCGAAATATCATCCATACCCACCCAGCTAATTGAGGGCTGATGTGTGGTTAGCGATGAACTGGCTACATCGGGCAGTTGGGATCTCAACAATTTCTTCTCTTTACATTATAAGTTTATGAATGATACGTTATATCATATCATTTGTATTGGTGGCGATGAAGCTATGCATTTTTATTATCTCGGCTTGGCCGCGCGTTTGTGTTCGTTAGTGTTAGTGGCGGCGCTGCTCATCTTATTAACCTATGGAGCCGTTTAGGTCATGCAAGCGATTGTTGAGATGGATGCGCTGACTATTGGCCACCACGCTAATCAAGCCGTAGTGAATGACGTGCAAGCCTTTATCCCCAGCAATGGCATGCTGGCGCTGGTTGGCCCTAACGGTGCCGGAAAATCCACGTTATTAAAAACTATTTTAGGCGTGATTAAGCCCTTGAGCGGTGACTTGGTTTACCATATCAATCCTCGTCACGACATTGCCTACATGCCTCAGCTATGTAGCGTAGAACGTAGTTTCCCTATCAATCTCAAACAGTTTGTAAGTGCCGGTTTATGGGCAAAAACAGGTTGGTGGCGACCGATGCGACGTTACCAGCAAGAGGTGCAACAGGCACTGGCTCAGGTGGAGATCGAAAACTTAGCTTCCAAGATGTTAAGTGAACTATCGGGCGGGCAATTACAGCGAGCCTTGTTTGCGCGGATGTTATTACAACGCAGCAAATTATTGCTGCTTGATGAGCCTTTTAACGGCGTAGATGAGGCGACTGTATCGGTACTGCTTGATCAACTAAAACGTTGCCAAGAAAACGGCGCGACTATTGTTGCTGCAATACATGATTTGGAGTTAGTAAAACAGCACTTCGAGCATTGTTTGTTGTTTAAAGAAGGTGGGGTTGTGCAAGCTAGCAGTGATGAACTGCTTACTCCTCATTACTCTGCAGTGGCGAAGCCCTCGATAAGAGTTGTTGAGTTTGTTGGTCAAAACTTAAAGCGGGCGAACTAACATGCTTGATTTAATATCCTTACTGTTTGCCCCCTTTATTGATTACCAATTTATGCGCCGAGCGCTGGTGGGTTGCGCCACTTTATCGCTGGGAACCGCTCCCATTGGGGTGTTTTTAATGTTGCGGCGATTGAGTTTAACTGGCGACGCGATGGCTCACGCCATTTTGCCCGGGGTAGCCCTGGCTTATTTGTTGTGTGGTTTGTCGGTGGTAGCAATGACCATTGGAGGCTTAGTCGCGGGTTTACTGGTGGCGATGTTAGCCGGCGCTACAGCGCTTAAAACTAAAAGCAGTGAAGATAGCACCCTCGCGGCTTTTTATTTGGGTTCACTCGCTTTAGGCGTGTTACTCATCTCTGCCAAAGGCAGCAATATCGATCTCTTGCATGTTCTTTTTGGCACCGCCTTAGCGCTGGATGATACCGCGTTAACACTGCTATTGATTACCTGTGTTTGCAGCTTAGTGGTGTTTACTCTTATCTACCGACCACTGGTACTGGGAACGCTTGATAAAGACTATTTAGATAGCTTTGGTAGCAGCGGAAAAGTGGCTCATTTGGCCTTTATGTTTCTGGTTGTGGCCAACTTAGTGGCGGGTTTCCATGCGCTAGGAACGCTAATGGCTGTAGGCCTAATGATTTTGCCCGCTTGTATCGCCCGATTTTGGACCCGCAAGCTAGAGCCTATGTTGCTGTTGTCGATATTACTCAGCGTTGCTGCCTGTTGGGCCGGGCTGTTGTTGTCTTATTACTTTGGCTTTTCTACCAGCCCAAGCATTGTGCTGTTGCTCGCCGCTTGCTACCTCATTTCTGTGGTGTTTAGTCCACTCGATGGTTTACTCCGCAGTGGCAAACCAACTTCCTCTTTTAATCATAACAATAAGGATATGCTCTTATGATTCGCCGTTTTATTGTCAGCCTTGCACTCTCTCTCTATGTGCTTCTTCCAACGATTAGTTTGGCCGCCCCGGTAAAAGTAGTGACCAGTTTTAGTGTGCTAAAAGACTTGGTAAAGCAAGTAGGGGGAGAGCAAATAGAACTGACTAATCTTGTCGGGCCGAACGGAGATGCCCATGTTTATCAGCCCTCACCCGCAGACGCGCAAGCAGTGGCCCATGCTGATCTGTTAGTGATAAATGGTTTGGGTTTTGAAGGTTGGATGGAGCGCTTAGTTGAAGCTGCAGATTTTCAAGGCTTAACACTTGCCGCTACTAATGGCATTGATGTGATTCACCTTGAGGAGCATGAAGATGAATCCGAACACCATGAAGGTGAGGCTACACACCATGATGAGCACGAAGCACATCATGAAGACGAGGCTACTCACCATGATGAACACGAAACACATCACGAAGATGAAGCTGAACACCATGACGAGGGTAAAGACGATCATCACGCTCATCACCATGGCGAGTTTGACCCACATGCTTGGCATAGTGTGATAAATACGCGTACTTATGTTCACAATATACTCGCGGCGCTGGTAAAGGTGTCACCCGAAAACAGAGCCTACTTTGAAGAAAACGCCGCGCGTTACCTTAGTCAGCTTAAGCAGCTGCAAGCACGGTTAGCGGCCGAAATGGCTTCGGTTCCTGCAAACAAACGTAATGTGATTACCTCGCATGATGCCTTCGGCTACTTGGCTAAAGACTATGGTTTTCACTTTACTGCTCCACAGGGTATGAGTACCGAAGCAGAAGCGTCTGCTGCCGATGTGGTTAACATTATCAAACAAATTCGCCAGCAAAATATCCAAGCCGTATTTGTAGAAAATGTATCTAATCCGCGTTTAATCGAGCAAATAGCCCGCGAAACCGGCGTTAACATTGGCGGTGAGCTGTATTCCGATGCTTTAGCAAGCGAGGATCAAGCCGCAGGAACCTACATAGGAATGATGGAGCATAACATCTCCACTTTAGTGAATGCGCTTAGGTAGCGGTTTTAGCGAGTCCAAAGGTGCTTAAAACAAATAGAGCGCTGTGGTGGGTTGCCATGCTATGCATGGCGCCCTTATTGGTGAGCGCACACCCTCATTCATGGATTGATGTGCGAAGTTATGTGGACGGAAAAAACCAGCAAATTAACGGGATAAGCATGGTGTGGCAATTTGACCCTATGACCTCTGCTTATATGTTGGACGGCGAAGATCTAGACGGTGTTAATCGCCAGCCAACTTTAACCCGTATGGCTCAAGACTTAGTGAATAACATTAGCGATTTTGATTATTTTACCAAGGTTTATTGGAATCAGCAGCCAGTCGAGTTGGCCGGAGCTAGCATGCAACGGGTTACTATTGAAGGGCTCAAGGTAAGTTTTAGTTTTTACCTGTCGTTCAAAAAGCCTATTTCAATGCACGCTATTTCAATGGGACAGGGGACCTTAGATATCCGTGTTTTTGATCCCAGCTATTACATTGATATGTCTTGGCGCGATTCAAACGATCTTGCTCTCGCGATTGAGTTACAAGCGGCGTGTAGTCAAAAAATTATAGAGCCAAGCCCTAGTTCAGAACAAATGAGTTATGCCTTGGCGCTGCCTGCCGATGCTAGTCCTGATAACGCTTTAGGTAAATTATTTACTCAGCAGGGCGTGATTACCTGCGAATCACTGTAAGGATGTAAATGATGAGCCGTCACCATCGCTCTGTGCTGCTATTGGCCTGTCTATTGTTAGTTGTGGGCGGAAGCAGTATTTATCTGTGGTTGTCATTTCCTCAGCTGTGGATGCAATCTAAGCGCTGGCAAATGGAACTGAGTCGCTACATTAGTGAGCTGTTGAGCTTGGCATCGCAACATCCGACAAAGGCAATGTGGACAACTTTTTTAGCTAGCCTGAGCTATGGGGTTTTACACGCAGTTGGGCCGGGGCATGGCAAGGTGATTATGGCCAGTTACTTGAGTACTCATCCGGCGAAACTTAAGACCAGCCTTAAACTCTCTTTATCTGCGGCTATGCTGCAAGCGCTGGTGGCTATCACCTTGGTGAGTACCCTGCTATTTGTTATGGACAGCAGCATTAGCCAACTTAATATTCAGGCTGAACGGCTGGTTGAGTTGAGTTATATCGCGATGATATTACTGGGCCTAATTGTGGCTTGGAAGGGCATTAAACAATACCGAAGCTCGCAGAAAAAACTGAATCTGGTGAATATTGGGCCACGGCTTAAAGGCCAAGAGCTTAAGACCAATACTGTGCCTTTTACGTCACTGTTAAGCCCACACAAAAACGATTGTGAATGCGGGCATAGCCATGTAGCAAGTTCAGCGTCATTAACCGAGGCTAGCAACTTGAAAGACTATTTCGCTATTGTTGTCAGTATTGGTATGCGGCCATGCAGCGGGGCGCTAATGGCACTGATATTTGCAAAATCTTTAAATGTTTATTGGTTGGGAGTAGTCAGTGCGCTTTCAATGGGATTGGGCACGGCGATAGCGATCGGTTTGCTTGCTTGGCTATCATTATCGGGAGGAGGACTGGCTAAGCGTTATGTTTCCTTAACCGGCCAAAAATATCGCGTGCTGCGCTTAGGTGTAAAATTGGCTGCCGCAGGCTTAATTTGTTTAGTGGGGCTCGTTATGCTGAAAAGCCAGTCTTTGTTATTCTCACCGATATTGTGAAATAACCATGTGCAGTTTTTGGATACGGCTGGTGTTAGTTTATTGAGCTAAGGTTTTGCCCAAAATTGTCAGGCTATAATCTTGCTGATCCATTCTTGCCACATTTGGCAGCTGGCCCCAGTCTTGATAACCAAGCTTTTCAAACAAGGCAAGGCTAGGCACATTATGACTAAATATGAAGGCCAACAGGATTTCTATTCCCAGTTCTTGGGCAATGGGTTCAGCGGCAAGTAACAAGCGTTTGCCTAAGCCTTTACCGCGCTGGTCTTCAGCTAAATAGAGACTGATTTCGGCGCTATGTTGGTAAGCTGGGCGACCATAAAAATCACTAAAGCTTAACCAAGCAACCACTCCCCCGGCTTGTTCTATTACGTATAAAGGGCGCTTGGGATGTTGGTGCTGCTTAAACCATTGAAGACGTGAGGCTACTGTTTGTTCTTCGGTATCGGCTGTTACTTGGCGAGAGGCTACGATCGAGTTGTAGATCTCTACAATGCGAGGAAGGTCGGCTTCAAGCGCCAGGCGAAAGGCTACAGACATGTCAGTATTCCACTTAGTAATGCGGTGGCGGTGTTTCTTGCTCTTGAGGGGCGACGGCTGCGCTGCCATCGCCTTCAAACAATTTGGCGCGAATAAGCTTAAACTGATGTTGTAGCGTTTCTAGCTGATTTTGTTGATCTTGTAGGGCAAGGTTTAGCTGCTCGATGGTATCTTCTTGAAAGGCTATTTTGGTTTCAAGGCGTTCAATAACGCCGTCTAATTCTTGCTGATTCATACCGCTACTTCTTTAATTCCCAAACTTCTACTAAACCGCTCGAGCTGGCGCTCGCTAGCTGGTCATTATCGAGCATCGCCGCACTATACACAACCGCGCTTTTGGGGCGTGTTTTTTTGGTGGGGGTGACTAGCCAATGTTGCAGTGCTTGGCCACTTGCTACATGCCAAAC
Organism: Agarivorans sp. 2_MG-2023; assembly: GCF_030548085.1. Lineage (NCBI taxonomy): Bacteria > Pseudomonadati > Pseudomonadota > Gammaproteobacteria > Alteromonadales > Alteromonadaceae > Agarivorans > Agarivorans sp. 2_MG-2023. The sequence goes on along the minus strand of NZ_JAUORQ010000010.1, from coordinate 152,688 downwards.
GCTTAATTTTCTGGCGGCTGAGCCGGTAAGTAACCACTCGCCTTGATTAGCAAAGCTCACATATGAAAATATGTTTTGTCGAGCGGTAAGTTTTAACTGACTAACTTGCTCGCCGCTTGGAATGGCCCATATTCGGGCTAGCTTGCCGTTATCGGCAGTAAACGCGTATTTACCGTTAGACTCTAAAGCGACCGATGATACTCGCCCTTGATGCGGAAAACGCAAAATAACTTGGGCGGTTTGGGTATCCCAAAATAGAGCTTGGTAATCGTTACCGCCGGTGAGGGCGTAACGGCCATTAGCGGATAGCGCCACTGCGTTAATTTTTTCGCTGTGACCTAAAAACTCTAAGCGACGGCCAGAGAGTAGGTCGAGGTGGATGACTTTGCCATCGCCTAAGCCAATCAGAACTTGCTGACCATTGCTGGTTAAGGCAATGTCGCGAATGCTCGATTCACTGAGCTTCCAATAACCTAGCGCTCTGCCACTGGCGATATCCCACACCACAAAATCATCACGGCTGGCACTTATGGCATAACGGTTACCCTCGGCAATTTTAACCAAAAAGACTTGGTTGTTGGCTTGGTTTTGATGATCCCACTGAAATAGCTGACGTTGTTCTTTTACATCCCACAGGCTTAAACCATGGTGAATAGAAGAGACCAAACTGAGGCTGCCGTCAGACGAAAAATCGGCAGCATAAGATCCGTCAGTAGCTTGCTCCCAGCTGCGAACAGGAGGTGAGTCGTCGCTACAACTGGTTAATAGCAGAGTAAAGCTATAAATTACAAATAACTTAATAATTGTCATTTTTTTGCGTTTTTTTACGGAACTGTCACTAGGTTGTGTTGACTAATAGGGTTAGTATAAGGGCTTTGCGGGCTAAGTGTTTAATTATTCATAATGATCTTGCACGCTATGCCACAGATTTAATGCGACTTAATTGGAGATAAATGAATGAAAAAGTATTTTGCCGTGTCGGTTTTGGCCGCCTCGATTTTAGCCGTTACTGGCTGTCAGGAAGAGAAAGCTGAAGCTCCAGCGGTAGCTCAAGTAGCCTTAGAGAACGAAGGTCAACAGCAAGCCTATGCAATTGGTGCTTCTGTATCTCGTTACATTGCCACTACACTTGAGCAGCAAAAAGAATTGGGTCTTGAATTAGATAACGCATTAGTTCTTAAAGGCATGCAAGACGGTTTAAGTGGCGAAGTAGCCATGTCTGAAGAAGAAATTCAGCTAGCACTTAAAGCGCTAGACGAGAAACTTGCTGGATTGGTAGAAGCTAAAACGGCTGAAGATGCTGCTGCAGCTCAAGCTGAAAGCGCTAAGTATTTATCAGATAACGCTGCTCGCGAAGGCGTTTCAGTGACTGAATCTGGTCTGCAGTTTGAAGTATTAACTGACGCTGAAGGCGACAAGCCAAGCGCTGCTGATACAGTAACTGTTCACTACAAAGGTACCCTAACTGACGGAACTACTTTTGATAGCTCTTACGACCGTGGTGAGCCAGCAACGTTCCCACTAAACCGTGTGATTCCAGGTTGGACCGAAGGTGTTCAACTTATGTCTAAAGGCGCGAAGTACAAATTCTTCATCCCTTCAGAGCTAGGTTACGGTGAAAACGGCGCAGGTAGCATTCCACCTAACTCAATCTTAGTATTTGAAGTTGAGTTGATGGAAATTGAAAAAGCTGATGCAGCGGCAGAAACGCCAGCTAGCTAATCAATAGCTTGATCAAAAAAACGCAGCGCTTAGGTGCTGCGTTTTTGTTTATAGCAAAGTAATAAAAAAGGCCTCTTGTGAGGCCTTTTTTAAGTATTTATTCTGCAGCAGCGCTTTGTTGGCTGTGCTGGTATAAATGGTCGAGTAACTCGTCTTCTACTGCGAAGCGTTCTTCCATTTCTTGACCCAACTGAGATAAGTCTCTGTCGAAGCTGTTGAGCTCGATGTCTTCACTCACTTCGGCGTACTTGTCGTTAAAGGCCAGCGCGGTGTCGGTGGTTTCGGTAATTTGCGGTAATAAGCTTTCGCCAGGTTTGGTATCACCATCGTTGGCGCATTCACTTACAATTTGCTCGTAGATTTCAAAATGACCTGTTGATGCGTAATCAACTAACTGTTGGCAAAATTGGGTAATCGCCGGCAGTGGCGGTAGCGAGCGTTCAGTGGTGTCGTAGGGCGGTAGACCTGCTAATTCACAGTAGGCAATTAACAATTGTTTTCTAGCGTCTAACCAAGCATCGATAACTTGGCTGGCGCCTCCCCATTTGGCTTGAGCTTGTTCAAGTTTGCTTAGCATTGCCCTTGCTCCTAAATCCCTAAAGAATATAACTATAACTAAATAAAATCGGGGCTTTCGTCAACCGATATTTAGTTTAAGTGAGGCGTGGCTAAACATTTGTCAGTCGTGAAAAGCTTGTTATGTAGTGTAAGCTTGGTCATTATTTGCCTATTGAGCAAGCTCGCGTTAGAGAAAGGATGAAGTGTGAGTAAACAATTTGGCTGGTGGTTTTTTACCTGCGGCAACCAGATATTAGTGATCCCTCAAGGTGAGTGTATTCCATACGGTGATGTTGAAGACCTGCCTTTACCCGAGTTAGATTTTACCCAAGTTGAACGCTTTGCCAGTTATAAAGGCGAGGCATGTTTGCGTTTGGAGTTGAGCGAAGCAATTGATTTGGGCATGGGTGAATGGATTGATTTACGCAGCAGTATGTCGGTACTCAGTGGCCCGCTCTTTAATTTGGTGGGAAAAGCGCAACAATTTGCCTTGTTTCTTAAAACCCACCGTTTTTGTGGCAGTTGCGGTGAAGCCCTAGAACGGGTGGACTGGGAGTTAGCCATGCAATGTGACCATTGCGGCTTTAGAGCGTACCCACGAATTTCGCCCAGCATAATTGTGCTAATTAGTGATGGCCGCAAAGTGCTGCTAGCAAACCATCGCCGCCATCAAAAGCAAGAGCAACCGATATACACGGCCATTGCTGGCTTTGTTGAAGCGGGAGAAACGCTTGAACAAACCGTGCATCGAGAAGTGCACGAAGAAACCGGTATTAGGGTTAAAAATGTGAGTTACTGGCGGAGCCAGCCTTGGGCGTTTCCCCATTCGATTATGGCCGCTTATTTTGCCGAATATGACACTGGTGAGGTGAATATTGACCGTCGCGAACTGGCCGATGCCCAGTGGTTTGATTACAGCGACCTGCCTCACCTTCCGCCAACTGGCACGATTGCCCGAGATATGATTAATCACTGGCTTGGACAAAAAACTAACGAATAATTATGGGGTCTTACATAAACTGCTCAGGCTTAGTTATAAGGCTTGAGTTGTTAAGGCAGCTAGTTACAATGCACTAGCTAAAATTTTAGATAATCGGGAAAGTTAATGTCGGAACTTAAAAACGATCGCTATTTGCGCGCACTGTTAAAGCAGCCTGTAGACGTAACACCAGTATGGATGATGCGCCAAGCGGGTCGCTATTTGCCTGAGTATCGAGCTGTACGCAAAGACGCAGGTGATTTTATGTCGGTGTGTCGTGATGCTGACTTGGCTTGTGAAGTAACCTTGCAGCCACTGCGTCGTTTTAAGCTTGACGCGGCTATTTTGTTTTCCGACATTCTCACTATTCCCGACGCTATGGGTTTAGGTTTGTATTTCTCTACCGGAGAAGGCCCAAAGTTTGAACGCCCAGTGACCAGCAGGGCACAAGTTGAAGCCTTAGGTGTGCCAGATCCAGAGCAAGAGCTGGGTTATGTAATGAATGCCGTTCGCACTATTAAGCGAGAGCTGAAAGGCGAAGTACCGCTGATTGGCTTTTCTGGTAGCCCTTGGACTTTGGCAACTTATATGGTTGAAGGCGGCACGACTAAGTCGTTTGCTGGTATTAAAAAAATGGCCTTTAGCGAGCCGCAAACTCTGCACTTGTTACTCGATAAACTAGCTGAATCAGTCATCTTGTATTTAAACGCGCAAATCGCTGCTGGTGCTCAGTCAGTGATGATATTTGATACTTGGGGTGGGGTATTATCGCCACGCGATTACAACGAGTTCTCGTTACGTTACATGCACAAAATTGTTGATGGCTTAACCCGTAAAGCCGATGGCCAAACTGTGCCAGTGACTTTATTCACCAAAAACGGTGGTCAGTGGTTAGAGCAAATCGCTGCTACGGGTTGTGATGCAGTAGGCTTAGATTGGACCATTAATATTGCTGAAGCGAAAAAACGCATTGGCGACAAAGTGGCCTTGCAAGGCAACATGGATCCCTCAATGTTGTATGCGCCAGTAGATCGTATTCGTGAAGAAGTTGCCACTATTCTTGAAGGTTTTGGTGAAGGCAATGGCCACGTATTTAACTTAGGCCATGGCATTCACCCAGATGTAAACCCTGAGCATGCGGGCGCCTTTATTGACGCTGTTCATGAATTAAGCGCGCCTTATCACAAGTAGCGTTAATATCTACCTACTTCACATATAACAAAGTTAAATAACACGTATTAGCTATACGGCGTGTTATTTAACTGAATCACCCTCGCTATTGCCCTCAGCTTTGATATAGTAAAGTACTTAGAACTCTTTACGGATGAAGTTCATTTTTGGCCGTAACTGAGAGCTTTTTGTTATGAAATCCCCTTTGCAAATAGGCATAGTGTTTATTCTTGTGCTGATAATGGTTGTTACCTATAAGCTAAAAAGTGTAGGTGAACCTAACGTTCTTCCTTATCTTTCTTATCATACCCTCAATGGTAAAACAGAAGTGCTTGCGCAACAGCTAGTCATCCCGCAGACTGAGCGCACTAGATAATCGAATTTTCTATTTATCGCTATGATGTTTCTTAGTTTTTTACTTATTGGTGCCGCGGCAGGTTTAATGTCGGGGTTATTTGGTATTGGTGGCGGTTTAGTCATTGTGCCGGTGCTAATTGGTAGCTTTGGAGCCATGGGTTTTGCCAGTGAATCGGCGATTCACTTAGCCATTGGCACGTCATTAGCCTCGATTATTATCACAGCTAGTAGCGCCAGCTACGCCCATTATTGTCGTGGCTCAATTGATTGGAATATTGTGAAACGCTTGGGTGGCGGGATAGTGTTTGGATCGATGTTTGGCGCTTGGGTGGCTACCCGCTTACATGCCGATCACTTAACTAACTATTTTGCTGGTTTCTTACTGGTTATGGCGCTGTATATGGCGTTTGGTAGAACGCCTAAGGCTCAACGCAGTTTACCTGGGCCTGCAGGCACCAGTTTATTAGGTGCTATTGTGGGCTGTATCTCTGCTATGTTTGGCATTGGCGGCGGTACCATTACTTTTCCTAGTTTGAGTTGGTATGGCGTATCAGCTCCCAAAGCTGTTGCTATTTCGGCAGTATGTGGCTTACCGATTGCGTTAGTGGGCACTGTTGCATACATCTATAATGGTTGGCATGAAGCCGACTTACCGGCCTGGAGTTTGGGTTATGTTTATTTGCCTGCATGGTTAGGCATTGTGCTTACCAGCTCCATATTTGCCCGTTTAGGTAGTCGCTTGGCTTATCGTTTGCCCGCCAAACGGCTTAAGCAAGCTTTTGCCTTGCTGCTATTAGTAATGGCCATTAAGTTATTGATTGAGTAGGAGAGGTTTGATGAAAAAGTTTTTATTCTCGGCAGTTCTGATTGCTTGGTTTTCTAGTACTGCTGCATTTGCTGCTGCCCCTGTTTCAGAGAAGCAATTAGGCGAAGTGCTGGTGGAATCGCGTAATCAGCTTTACCAAGCAGAACCTGGCCAAGCCAATGATTATTCACGCTTAGTGGCATTTGGCTTAGATACTCGCTACGGGGTATTTGTGCGTAGCTGGTTGTATTTTGAGCTGCAAATGGTCACCCAACAAATAAGTTTGCAACCAGATAATGAATTAGCTAAAAGCCGTCAGAGCATTCTGTTTAACCTGCGTCGCCAAATTGATTTAGAATAGGCAAAATTTTTTAACGAGGAGTAACAATGTCTCTGTCATTGTTGTTAGCCATTGTGATTTTAGTTGGCGACATATTCGCCATAGTGAAGATTTTAAACAGCAGTGCGGAAATTGGCCGTAAATATCTTTGGATATTCTTAATCTGCTTACTGCCACTAGCTGGCATTGTATTATGGCTATTTAAAGGGCCCAAAAACTAGGGCTCTTTTAGTTGTTTAAGTAAGGCCTGCATTTTTTGGTTATTGTGCTGCAGCACCATTAACTCTGAACGAAACAGTGCGGGCAGTTCGACCACGGTGATGGCGATTAATATCGCTAAACCCCATTGCCAAACGCCACCTAGCATTAACAGTAGAGCCACCAGTGAAATGCCTAGATTGAGCAAACCTCGTAGCCACTTAGCTAGATAAAAATGGTGTAATCCCGCGAGCATCAAATAGTTAAGCACAGCGTAGCTATCTGGGTCTTTTACTTGTTTTTGCCAAGCATGATGAAACTGCTTACGTTGCTCATCAGGCAGCTCTCTCACCGATAAACGCAGCTGTTCTTGCTGCTGTTCTAATTGCTCGCGGTTTAACATGGTTTAACGCCCCAGAGTCACAATTACCGTTTCGCGACTCCAAAATAACCAGAAGCGACGATTTTCAATCACCTGAAATACCAGCTGCCAACCATCGCTAGCTTCTTTGTTCAAGCTTGCCTCTACTTTTTGCAAAGGCATGCCTGATGCACCTAGAAACAAGGTGCCTAAAGCCCCTTCGGTAATTGCGATTACTTTGTATTCTTTGTAAGCCATGTTGCTCTCATTCTCTAATAACAGTTGTTCGACTATAAGCTATGCTTAAAAGCAAAACCATCATTAAGCGCAATTCAAAAGCTATGCTACTTTTAAATACATAGCGGTGGTTTTTGTAATCAAATAGTCTTTAGAGACAAAAGCTTATTGCTTGTTACAGGCTTAATACAGAGCGTTTGATGTTTATGTGAGCCAAACTTGCTATTTGCTAGTGAGTTTGTTGGTATGTTTAAGTTGATGGGTAAGCGTTAGGGAACAGCTATGAAAGTAACCATGCTTTACTATGATGAAGATAATCCACTGTTGTTACAGCAACAGGTACTGTCTGAGCTGAGTCAAAGTAGCAAAGGCCGGGTCATTATCCCTAATGAAGATAAACTAGGAAAAATCATCATTGCCATTTTAGATGGAGAGGTGAAAGTTCTTAACTCCTTAGGTGACCGCGCATTTGCCGCCTTTGATTTAGAAAAGCAAATCGCCTTTGAAGGCGACGCAGATTAATCTCTCAAGGCAGCGAATCGTTCGCTGCCTATTAATAACCTTTCGCAAAATCCACTTTATCTATCAAATCTTCTCCCTGTAAATAACGGCTTAAGTTGTCGGCAAACAATTGAATGATATCTGCTACCCGGCTAGGTGCCGAGATATGTGGCGTGATCATGCAGTTGGCTTGTTGCCATAAAGGATGGTCTTCTGGCAACGGCTCGGGGTTAGTGACATCAAGTATTGCCCGCGCTTTGGGCTTGGCTTCTAGAAACTGCAGTAAGGCTTGCTGATTTAATGTTGCCCCTCGGCCTACATTAAAAAACACCACATCGTCGGCTAAGCCCGCAAAAAAATCCTGGTCTAGCAAACCTTGAGTCGCTTTGGTATTGGGTAATACCGCCACCACGACCTTGGCAGTCGCGCAGAGTTGTTGCTGCTGGGAAAATGCTTGTACGTGGTCAAAGGCCGCTTTTGGCGAGCCGCTATGGCTTAATGCGACCGGTCGCATACCAAAGTGACGAGCTGTACCTGCGAGGTGTTGGCTGATATTGCCACTGCCAATACAGCAAAAGGTTTGCCCCTGTAAGCTATTGCTAGGCAGAGCCTGCCACAAGGCTTGCTGGTGCTGGCTCCGATAGGCAAGGTGCTGCTGAGTGTGCGCAAGTAGATAAGAAAACACATACTCGCTCATTAAAGGACCAAAGGTGCCTCGGCTATTTGTGAGTAGGTAATGCTTAGGCAAATCTTCGGCGAGTAGGGCATCTATTCCTGCAAAGGTAGAGTGAAGCCATGCTAGGTTTGGCATGCGGTTAAGCACTTGGGCTGCATCACTGGGCGTAGCCAATAATACTTGGCTTTGCAGAGCCGTATCTGACAGCTCAGAGACATGCGACGCGAGGTGCCAATCACATTGAGGAAATTGTGGCTGAAGGGCTGCGGCATATTGTTGAGCCTGCGGGTTGATAATAGTGATCTGCATGTTGCACCTTAGTTCTTCGCAAACAAGAGTTAATTTAGCTAAGCGATTACGCTGGTGTTAAGCTGCATAACCTATTAGCCTTTCGATTATCTTAATCGTTTTATTTAGCGCGGAGCAAACAATGCTTACCCCATGTGATATCGACCGTTTAGCGCAGTTGTCTGCCAAACAACAATCTTTATATTGCCTAGCGCTGTTGCAAAGAATGTCGCCAAATTATTTGTTGTTTTGTCAGGCGGTAGAGCTTGAGCATGATGCCGACTTTAAAAAACTATTGGCGCTGTTTTGGGAAAGTGCCATGTACCCTAAAACTCGCATTAACTTTTCCGCGCAGCGGGAACGTTTTGAAGACTTGATCCCAGAGCCTCAAGATTACGATATGTACGGGGTATATCCAGCTTTAGATTGTTGCGTAGTGACAGAGTGTTTGTTTAGTGCTTTGTTAGAATCTACTGGCCAAGAAGCAGAGCAAGCTAGCCAAACCTCTTTAGCCAGCGTTTTAAGTTTTTTGGAGTTGCAGTTTGGTGAGCAAAGCGAAGCTGAAATAATGCAGCAAGAATTAGTACAGCACGAAATGGCTTTTCAGAGTGCATTGTTGGATCTTGTTGACCAAGTAGATGGCGATAAAAACGCCATTCAAGCCTTGAAAGCGCTGGCAGTGAACCAAGGTGTCAGCAATTTAGGTATCTGCTTAGAAAGCAATTAGTTCGGAATAAACGTCAAATACTGGGTGTTTTTGTGACTGTTTACGCATAAATTGGTTAAAGCCCCGCCAAACAAGGCTCTAAAGCAGAAAAACTCTTTGCGCGGGGTTTTTTTTTCTCTTAAAGTGAAGCTGGATTATTTAAAACGAACATAAAGGATTTAGACATTATGAACAAAACTGAACTAATTGATGCTATTGCTGAAAAAGCTGACCTATCAAAAGCTCAAGCAAAACTAGCATTGGAAACAACTTTAGGTGCGGTAACTGGTGCGCTTAAAGAAGGCGACCAAGTTCAGCTAATCGGCTTTGGTACATTCAAAGTTAATCATCGTGCAGCCCGCACTGGTCGCAATCCTCAGACTGGTGCTGAGATCCAAATTGCAGCAGCCAATGTACCTGCCTTTGTAGCTGGTAAAGCATTAAAAGACGCTGTTAAATAGTTTCTTTAATTAGCCTCTGCTTGCAGAGGCTAATTTTTCCTCTTTTGTTTCCTTCAGATTGTTTTTCCCATCTCCGGTTCGATTCAGTAAACTAAGTCTTCAATCAAGCTGCAAAGCGATCCGCTATTTCAGCCGTTCAATCGATCAGTAGGAAGAATATGAAAGCCTTATTGGTAGTGGCACACGGAAGCCGCCGTCCCCAATCAAATCAAGAAGTGGTCACTCTCGCCGAAGCAATGGCAAACAAGTTGAGTGATTATCAGCAAGTGCACGCCGCGTTTTTGGAGTTAGTTGAACCGAGTATTTCGCAAAAAATCGAGCAGTGTTATCAAACGGGGATCAGGCAAATCGTTATGTACCCGCATTTTCTGGCTGCGGGCACCCATGTTGTGAACGATTTGCCGAGAATAATTGAGCAAGCTAAGCAAGATTACCCTGATTTACATATAGATCTGCAGCCCCATCTCGGTGGTTTTGATGGTTTAGCAGAGTTTATCTGCCAATCGCTTTAATCTAAGTCGCTAAAATCCCTTATGCGTCCTAGTAGCTGCGGTAAGTAATGCGGGTGAGCTAATTGCAATAAACCCTGCCAATTACGATAAGTGAGCGTTTCTTTGAGTAGTAGCATCACTTTAGTCAGTGGCGCATTACGCAGTAACTCTGGGCGATACAAGTAATCACCACCTTCTTGTACAAACCACGAGCTAGACTCAAAGTTTTCGAATAGGTGTTGACGCTCGGCAGTATCACGCAAAATTGAGAGTTGGTTTAAGGTGTCTAAAGATTGAATCTCTAGGCTTAAACTGGCTATTTCATTTAGATGCTGCTGGCTAGGCAAGCTGCGTAAAGAGAACAAGTGCTCCATTAGTGCTTGTGATGCATGGCTTGGTTCTGTAGGGGATGCATATTGAACAACATTATCTATACTCATCGGTCACCTCTTATTATTTCAACCTCCTTGTTGATTAATCTTTCGTCATATCTGATTGGATTCTGAACATATATGAAGGATTGGGCAAGCACCTCGCGGTTATCACTGTTATTCAATTTATGAATTAGCGCATAGAGACTGAGCTGCTTACGTGATAGCCAAAAAGTAAATACGACTAAGGTCGTGCTGTAGAAAGCGATATCTTCAACTAGGCTGAATTCCTGTAACAATAAATCCGCATACTAATTAAAAAGCTAATTTGCAGGGAGAGCTGAATGCTAGCGTATGACATCAAGGAAGTTGAAATGGCAGTATTGCCATCACGACGACGCCGTAATCGACGAAATGCACTCACTAAGTCGGAAATGCATGTAAACGTTTCCACAAAGTCTAAAAGTAAATCTCAATGTGAGTTTGAAGCCAGTATCAACGATGAGTCGAACAGCCGGATACTGTTCCTTGATTAGCCAGCACACAACCCCATGCTCATGCAAAAACACCCCTAAGACTTGGCAAAGATAGTGGTTTCTGTTTTAGTGTTGCAACATTTAATGGTTTGAGAAAAGAACATGAAAGTTGCTAAAGATAGTGTTGTACGTTTTGAGTACACCTTGCACGAAACAGACGGCCCAATGCTAGAAAGCACCCAGCAAGATGCCGTGGCTTATCTACATGGACATAAAGCGATGATTCCCGCTATTGAAGCGGGTCTTGAAGGGAAAGAAGCAGGCGCAGAAATAGCGCTTAGTTTAGCCCCGGAAGACGGCTATGGCGTGCGTGACGAGAATGCAGTCGAACGTATTTCAGTTAAGCATTTACAAGGTGCTAAAAACTGGAAAGCGGGTATGCCTGCAGTGGTACAAACCGAGCAAGGCCCACGCCAAGTTACAGTAGTAAAAGTGGGCAAGTTTATGGCGACTATCGATACTAACCACCCTTATGCCGGCAAACACTTAGACTTTGCCATTAAGCTTGTAGAAGTGCGTGCTGCAACAGAAGAAGAACTGGCACATGGCCATGCTCATGGCGCTGGTGGTCATCAGCATTAATCAATAAACCAGCGCTGCCAAGCGCTGGCTTTAGTACTTAGTTATGCTGGCTCACCAATAGGCTGCTGGCATAACTCTTGGTTTAAAGCACATAGTGTGGCTTTTAAACTTGCCGTTAGAATGTCTTTATCAATGGCTACACCTAGGTAGCGTTTGCCGGCGATTTTGGCTTGAATATAACAAACCGCTTCGGCTTCTGCGCCCTTACTCAAGGCGTGTTCATTGTAATCTAACACCTCAATCTCAATATTGAACTGCTGAGCTAAGCCATTAACAAAAGCTGCTAATGCACCATTTCCGCTGGCCTTTATCTGAAACTGTTCTTGGTCACGTTCTAACAATACCTGCACTTGCTCTTGCTGCTCATAATTGACTTGGTAATTAGCCAACTGATAAGCGCGTTGTTGCTGCAAATACTGGCGCTGAAATAGCTGCCAAATTTTGTCGGGGCTAATTTCTTCACCGCTTTGCTCGGCATCTTGCTGAACCACTGCGCTAAATTCGATAAGCGCCCAACGTGGCAACTGAATCCCATAGTCTTTATCCAAGATATACGCGATGCCGCCTTTTCCGGATTGACTGTTAATGCGGATCACTTCTTGATAATCACGGCCAAGGTCAGCTGGGTCGATGGGTAAATAGGCCACATCCCAGTGCTGTTCTGGCTGTTGAATATCCAAACATTTTTTAATTGCATCTTGGTGGCTGCCAGAAAAGGCAGTAAATACCAACTCGCCCACGTAAGGGTGGCGTGGGTGCACCGGTAATTGGGTGCAAAACTTCACGACTTGAACAATTTCGTCTACATCGGCCAAGTTCAATTGTGGATCAATGCCCTGGCTATACAAGTTCATGGCCATGGTCACAATATCCATATTGCCGGTGCGCTCACCATTGCCTAACAAGGTGCCTTCTACCCGATCTGCGCCAGCCAATTGCCCTAATTCTGCTGCAGCAATGCCGCAACCACGGTCGTTATGGGTATGCTGGCTAATAATTAAATCTTCGCGATTATCGATGTGATGAATAAACCACTCTATTTGATCGGCATAAATGTTGGGAGTAGACATCTCCACAGTCGCTGGCAAATTCAAAATGATCTTTTGGCTGGCTTTAGGCCGCCATTCGGCAACCACGGCATTGCAAATATCCACGGCAAAATCTAATTCTGTGCCAGTAAAACTCTCTGGAGAATACTGAAATTGCCAATTGGTGTCGGGATTGCAGTCTGCATGTTGTTGTAATTCGCGTGCGCCTTTAACTGCTATTTCAATAATCCCGGCTTTATCTAGCTTAAACACTTTGTCGCGTTGCACTTTTGAGGTTGAGTTGTACAAGTGCACAATGGCATTTTTTGCCCCTTTTAAGGCTTCAAATGTCTTTGCAATCAAGGCTGGGCGGGCTTGGGTTAATACTTGAATTGAGACATCGTCTGGGATTTGATTGGTTTCAATAAGCCAGCGAACAAAATCGTAATCAGTAGTAGAAGCGGCTGGAAAGCCCACTTCAATTTGCTTAAAACCTAGTTTGATCAATAACGCGAATAAACGCTGTTTTTGCTCTACCGACATGGGTTCAATAAGGGCTTGGTTACCATCACGTAAATCTACGCTACACCACTGAGGAGCATGAGTAATGGTATTGCTTGGCCATTGTCGTTGAGGCAAAGCGACGGGTTTAAAGGCTTGGTATTTTGAGTGACTAAATTGAGACATGCTAATTTCCTTGATTGCGAGCGTAAGTCATGGGTAAGTAAGGCGAATTGCCAGCCAGCGCTTGCCTAGATAGTGCGCTGACTGCGGCTTAGTCGCAGGGTTTTGATTAACATGATTTTTCTCAACAAGTGAACATGTTGAAAAGTATACGCAAAAGCGAAGGGGGAGTGTATGTTTAAATTGTTGGTATTGAATAATAATGCGCAATCATTGCTGCTTAATCCTGATTAATGAGCAATGATTACGCGTTTTGTTCCGCTGGCGTGATATAGCCAACTAGTGTTACTTAATGGTTTTTTGGTAAACCTTTACCGCTTGTTCTGCTTCGTTAAACAAATAACATTCGTTTAGGTCACAGCTAAGGGTAATTTCAGTGTAACGGGGCACTTGGTGGTCACCGTTTACATGAACTTTGATTCCATCAATTTCGCCCAATTGACCAAACAAATAGGTGGCATTACCAAGGCGTTCGCTCACTTCACTTTGGAAAGCCAGCTTGAGTTCGCCGCTGTCATCTAAGCGCAAGTGCTCTGGGCGAATACCCAGTTGCAGTTTTTCACCTACTGTAACGCTGTTATCTCTCACCTCTATGTTAATTTGCTGGCCGTCTGGTAGCTCTATTGTTGCAGTATTCCCCTCTAATGCTTTTACGGTGCTTGGCATGAAGTTCATTTTTGGAGAGCCAATAAAGCCTGCCACAAACAAGTTCTCTGGGTAATTATAGAGTTCTAGTGGCGAACCTACTTGCTCAATATTACCAGCACGCAATACCACAATTTTATCGGCTAAGGTCATCGCCTCTACTTGGTCGTGAGTTACATAGACCATGGTGGTTTGTAGTTCTTTGTGCAGTTTGGCAATTTGTAAACGCATCTCAACACGCAGCTCTGCGTCGAGGTTTGATAGCGGTTCATCAAACAGGAATACGCGAGGGTCGCGAACAATGGCTCGACCAATTGCAACTCGTTGGCGTTGGCCACCAGAGAGCTCTTTTGGTGTGCGTTGTAGTAAGTTTTCCATCTGCAGTGTTTTGGCTGCCATGGACACTTTTTTATCTATTTCAGCTTTGTCTACGCCATTCATTTTCATGCCAAAACCCATGTTCTCGGCTACGGTCATGTGGGGGTAAAGAGCGTAAGATTGGAATACCATTGCAACGCCGCGCTCGGCCGGGTCAACTTGGTTAACTACTTGATTATCAATGCTTAGTTCGCCGTCGGAAATATCCTCCAAGCCAGCAATCATCCGCAGTAGGGTAGACTTACCACAACCCGATGGGCCAACAAACACGACAAACTCTCCGTGGTTGATGTCTAGGTCTACGCCGTGAATTGTTTCTACTTTGGCATAGCGTTTAACTAAGCCCTTTAGTGTGATATCTGCCATTTTCTATCCCTATCATTGGTCACTTATAATTCTAGCAACTGAACAAGTATGATGTTGATCATAGTTCGTTACTTTACCTTAACAATTGCTTGGTGAAAACGTTTACTTGTCACAATATTTGATCTAAGTTTGATAATAACGATAGATACTAGAACGCTCGAAAGGGCGGTGAAACTTGCTGAAATGCGATGCGTATCAACAGAAATCTGCTATTTATAGCTATATTACTGGATACCGGCAGGCAAATAAGGAACATGGAATGGCGTCGAGTTCTTCAAATAAATCTCAGAAAAATGCCGTAAATACGGCGTCTGAGTTAGTGTCGGGTAAACGATTACGCGCTAGTGACGTAGCACCTTGGATGTTTTTAGGTCCAGCGTTAATCATCTTTTCAATTTATGTTTTGTTTCCAGTACTGGACAGCATCTGGCTCAGCTTTTTTGAGTGGGATGGTTTGGGCGAGAAAACCTTTATTGGTTTTGGAAACTATGTAGAGCTGTTTGACAGCGATCAGTTTTGGACCGCCTTAACCAACAATATTTTATGGATGGTGTTGTTTATGCTGGCGCCACCGATGGGATTGGCTATTGCCCTGTTCTTGAATCAACAGGTATACGGAATACGCTTAGTTAAAGCTTTATTCTTTTTCCCTTTTGTTATCTCACAAGTGGTAGTGGGTTTAGTTTTCTCTTGGTTCTACGACCCGAGCTTTGGCGTACTAAATAGCGTTATTAGCTTCCTCGGAGGTGACCCCATTTCTATTCTCGCCGATGAAGATTTAGTGACCTACGGCATTATTGCTGCGGGTTTATGGCCACAAATTGCCTACTGTATGATTTTGTACCTCACCGGCTTAAACAATCTTAATCACGAACAGCTTGAAGCCGCCCGTTTGGATAACGCCAAAGGCTTCAAAATGCTTTGGTACATCGTATTGCCTCAGTTAAGGCCCGCGACATTTATTGCCATTGTTGTCACAGTGATTGGTGCGCTACGTTCCTTCGACTTAGTGGCAACTATGACTGCTGGCGGACCATGGGGAAGCTCAACCGTACTGGCATACATGATGTACGAAGAATCTATTTTCAACTATCGCATGGGTTACGGTGCTGCGGTGGCTGTAGTGCTATTTTTAATTATGGATATCTATATCGCTTACTTCTTGTGGCGGATGATAAGGAGTGAGAAATAATGTACCCACGTCCTATAGAAAAGGCCTCTGCCTTTACCAATATTAGTTACCGAGTCGCTCTACCTATTTCGATAGTGTTATGGCTACTGCCGTTAATTGCTGTAATGGCAACGTCGGTGCGCTCGTTGGATGACATTAACCAAGGTAATTACTGGGGATGGCCAAGCGAGTGGATGTTGATTGAAAACTATACGCAAGTTTTTACATCAACCCCGATGTTTCAGTATTTATTGAATAGCTTAATTATTACTTTACCTGCGGTAGCTGGCTGTGTGGCCTTGTCGACCATGGCTGGTTTTGCGCTGGCTAAGTACAACTTCAAAGCCAATATTTGGATCTTTGCTACTTTTATTGCAGGTAACTTTGTTCCGTTTCAGATCTTAATGATTCCGGTGCGAGACCTCACTATTCAGTTTGGTTTGTACGATACTCACTGGGCATTGATTTTGTTTCATATTGCCTTCCAAACCGGTTTTTGTACGCTGTTTATGCGTAACTTTATTGTTGGTTTACCTACCGAACTGATTGAATCTGCGCGGGTTGAAGGCGTTAGTGAGTTTAAGATTTTCTGGCATATTGTATTGCCGCTAGTGAAACCGGCAACAGCCGCGTTAGCAGTATTAGTATTTACCTTTATTTGGAATGATTTTTTCTGGGCCTTGGTATTGGTACAAAGCGATGAAGTTCGCCCCGTTACCGCTGGCCTCAGTGCGTTGCAAGGACAATGGTTGGCATCTTGGCAGTTGATATCAGCCGGTGCAGTAGTTGCGGCCTTACCTCCGGTCATACTATTTTTTACCATGCAGCGTCATTTTATTGCTGGGTTGACTCTAGGGGCAACCAAAGGCTAAACGCACCCTCAAGCAATAATGAGGGAAGTAATAAATCCTTCACAAGGACAACAAAAACTAAGGAATGTAAATGATGAGTAAACTAAAACAATGTGGTCAGGCGCTTGCGCTAGCTACTTTAATCAGTGGCTATGCCAATGCAGGTACGCTGATTATTAACTCTGATGCTTCTGACCCTGCACCTAAAGCCGCATTTGCAGAAATCATTGCTGAATTTGAAAAAGAGTACCCAGACATTAAAGTGAAATACAATTTGTATGATCACGAAGCTTACAAAACCACTATCCGTAACTGGTTAGTGACGTCGCCGCCAGATGTTGTTCACTGGTATGCGGGTAACCGTATGAAGGCTTTTGTAGATAAAGGTTTGTTTGAAGATGTGAGTGATATTTGGGAAGCCAACAATATGGCTTCAGATTTTGCTACCGCAGCTCCAGCTATGACGATTGACGGGAAGCAATGGGGTGTTCCTTACACCTACTACCAGTGGGGCATTTACTACCGTAAAGATATCTTCGAGAAGTACGACATCGAAGAACCTTACTTGTGGGAAGAGTTACTTGAAGCCTCTAAGATCCTAAAAGAAAATGGTGTTGCTCCTATAGCGATTGGTACCAAATACCTTTGGACTGCTGCAGGTTGGTTCGACTACATGAACTTGCGAGTAAATGGCTTAGATTTCCACATGGAGTTAATGGAAGGCAAGGTGCCTTACACTGATGCCCGTGTTGTGAAAACTATGAAGAAATGGCAAGAGATGATCGAGCCAGGTTACTTCTTAGAAAACCACGCTTCATACTCTTGGCAAGAAGCGCAGCCGTTCCTATACAACGGTGATGCAGCCATGTACCTGATTGGCAACTTCATTACGCCTAACTTCCCAGAAGACATGAAAGATAAAATGGGCTTTTTCCAATTCCCTATTATCGACCCAACGGTAGGTGTGGCGGAAGATGCGCCAATGGATACTTTACATATTCCTGTAAAAGCCAAGAACAAAGAAGACGCCAGAAAATACCTAGCGTTTATGGCTCGTCCTGAGAACCAAACCAAAATCAATAAAGCCTTATTGCAAATTCCGCCTAACAAGAAGGCTAAAGCTGAAGATAATGAATTCTTGAATAAAGGTGTGGCTATGTTGGGATCTGCAGCAGGTACTGCTCAGTTCTATGACCGCGATACTGATCCTGCAATGGCCAAAGCCGGCATGAAAGGTTTCCAAGAGTTTATGGTTCACCCAGATCGTTTAGATAAGATCTTGAAGGGCTTAGAAAAAACGCGTCAGCGTACATTTAAATAGTTTTATATTTCTTTTCCTTAAGAACATACCTCTAATAAAAAGCCCTGTTTAACAGGGCTTTTTTTTATCTAGAAATTAAAGGCTGCACCAATGTATAGGCCTTTAGTAAAATCTAAATCGGGTTCGTTGCTGTAACGAAACTGAATGGCGCGATAACCAAGGTAAACATCAGCTTGAGGCATAATCGAATAAGCGATTTTGGCATCTAAATCGTAGTAGCGGTTTAACTCGCTGCTCGTTAACACTGACGGAGCGTAATAAGCACTTGCTGACACATTTAAGTTTTGTGCCACAGTAATTTTGTAATCACCACCAATTGCAAACGCGTGCGGGTTTTCTCGGTTGTTTGCCCATAGCTTGGTAAATTTAGCACCGATAGAAAACTTATGAATATCTTGTTGGTGAGTAGCCTTAATACCAAAGTCTGCTAAATCACCCTCTGGACGAGAGTACATGTAGTTAGCGGACATCTCGGCACCCGGTGCAATGGCGGTTGAAAAGCCGGTCTCAAATACGTCGTTATTAAGGTCAAATTTAATTGAGCTAGCAAGGGCGGCGGTGCTACTCATTGCGAAAAGGCTCGCAACTAACAAAGAACGTTTAAACATAAGTTTCCTATATTGATGTTCATCCAGACTAAAACGCCGAGATTGTACCACTATTTTATTTAATTATCTGATAATCGCCTTTATTTTGAACGGATAAGCTGCCTGATCGACAATTAGTTGTTTAATCACAATTAAAGGGGGACAAATTGCCGCTGAGCGAACTAGGGCATCACTAAAATTTCAATTAAAAAACACAGTGTGAATGGCGAGAGTAGCCTATAGTTAGGCTGCTACAACTTGTTGTTGTAATACTCATTAAATGTTTGAAAAGGAGAGCAAACATGCCATTGTTTAATCGTTTAATTGCCGAAGGGATTGGCACATTTTGGTTAGTGTTAGGGGGCTGTGGTAGTGCAGTATTAGCGGCTGCATTTCCTGAGGTAGGCATTGGTCTAGTCGGGGTGTCTATCGCTTTTGGTTTAACTGTACTGACTATGGCGTTTGCTATCGGTCATATATCTGGTTGTCATTTAAACCCAGCGGTCACCATTGGTTTAATGGCTGCAGGGCGCTTCTCTAAGGTTGATGTATTCCCGTACATCTGTGCCCAGTTACTAGGCGGGTTTGTTGGCGCCATTATTTTGTACTTAATTGCCAGTGGTAATGCTGATTACGACCTTGCAAGTCATGGTTTAGCGAGTAACGGTTTTGATATGCACTCGCCAGGTGGTTATAGCCTAATCGCAGCATTAGTATGTGAAATAGTGATGACCTTTATGTTCTTGTTTATCATTTTGGGTGCTACGGATGAGCGCGCACCTGCAGGCTTTGCCCCTATCGCTATTGGTTTAGGATTAACTTTAATCCACCTCATCTCCATTCCGGTCACAAATACCTCGGTAAATCCGGCTCGGAGTACTGCTCCGGCCTTAATTGAAGGTGGTATTGCATTGGGTCAATTGTGGCTATTTTGGGTAGCGCCTATTATCGGTGCAGTATGCGCAGCGTTAATGTACAAACAAATATCAGCTAAAAGCTAAGTGCTAAGTGCATCGAACGAAGCCAGATCTTAAATAATGCTCTTCCTTATATAGAGGGAGAGCATTTTTTTTAGGCGTTTCAGCGTTAAATCTCACTCCAAATTCTTTCTCTTAAGCTGCTGACTAAACGTTGGTTTTAGCCTTGCCACAGGTCTGTTACTATTCTGTTAATGCATGCTAGTTGGCATTAGCTTTAGGCATTACACAACATAATAAAAAAGACCTGTAACCTACATATAAGGACATACCAATGAGAAAGGGATTGCTGTGCTTTGCAGCATTGCTTACCAGCTGCTTAAGCTTGAGCGCTGTGGCTGCTGAAGGAAAAGTGTACAAACTTAAACTGGCGGAGTCTTGGCCGACCAAATTTCCTTTGCTAGATACCGGGGTTCAGCGCTTTGCAAAAATGGCTGAGGAAATGTCAGATGGTCGATTACAAATTCGGGTTGATTCTGCAAACAAACACAAGGCCGCTCTGGGTGTATTTGACTTGGTGAAAAGTGGTCAATACGACATGGGACACTCGGCATCCTACTATTACAAAGGCAAAGTGCCTAACACCATGTTTTTCACTACTATGCCATTTGGTATGACCGCCATGGAGCAACATGCTTGGTATGCATATGGTGGTGGTAAAGAGTTAATGGCCAAAGTTTACGAACCTCACAATTTGCTCACTTATCCTGGTGGTAATACCGGTGTGCAAATGGGCGGTTGGTTTCGTAATGAAATTAACAGTGTTGAAGACCTAAAAAATCTCAAAATGCGGATTCCTGGTTTTGCAGGGGAAGTGTTGGCTAAACTAGGAGCAACACCGGTTAATATTCCTCCTGCCGAGTTATATACAGCCTTAGAGCGAAATACCATTGATGCCTTGGAATGGGTGGGGCCTTCATTAGACTTACGCATGGGTTTTCATAAAATTGCACCTTATTACTACACCGGTTGGCACGAGCCTGGCTCAGAGAACATGTTTTTAATTAATAAGAAGAAGTTTGCAAAGCTGCCAAAAGATCTACAAGTGATATTGGAAACAGCAATGCGCGCAACCGCTTTTGATATTTACGTTGAAGCGACCGCCATGAGTACCAACAACTGGGCAACTATGCTGCAAGAGTACCCAGATATTAAAGTGCGCACTTTTCCTAAAGAAGTATTAGCAGCGCTTAAAAAAGCCAATGACGAGTTGTTGGCTGAGCACGCCACGCGTGACCCACTCGCTAAAGAGATTATTGAGTCACAGCAGGCATTCACTAAAAAAGCCCGCGCTTATACTTTGATTTCTGATTATGGCTACTTAGAAAGTACCAAAGATCTGTAAGCCGCGAAGGCTTTATAAAAAAAGCGGCTTCGGCCGCTTTTTGTTTAGCCATTAACTGATTGGCTAACCCACGTTGATCACTACATTACCGGTGGCGCCGGCTTGCATAACTGCATGATGGGCGTCGGTTGTATCAGCCAAGGCAAAACGCTTGGCAATAACAGGGTTTACAAAGCCCGCTTCGGCCCCTGCATAAATAGCAGCATGAATTTGCTGTAATTGCTGCGGAGTTGCATTGGCTAACGCCATACCCATGATGCAGGCATCTCTAGCCATTAAGTCTCTAGGGTTTATTTCAACGCTACCACGGCTACCAATAACCACCACTCTGCCACCTTTATTCAGCAAGGGCAGATCATCGCCTAAGTTTTGATTCGCCAGCATCTCTAGTACAACGTCTACCTTGCCAGCTTGCTGAAGTGCTTGGTAATGCTCGGGGAGGTGATGGTTGGCGACCACATCCGCACCTTGTTGCTTCAATAGGGCTAAACCAGCATCGCTTCCTGCTGTAGCAAATACCCTGCAACCAGCGGCTTTGGCAAATTGAATTGCTGCTATACCTACGCCGCCACTGGCCCCATGAATCAGTACCGTTTCTGCAGCTTGGCTATTGGCTCTTATAAACAATGCGCGCCAAGCGGTGGCGTAAGGTGTGCCTAAACAAGCACCCTGCTCGAAGCTCAAGTTGTTCGGTAATGGATAAACGTGATTTGGGCTGGCTAAGCACAGTTCGGCGCTAGCGCCACTTAGCGTGCCTGCGCAATAAACTCGTTGGCCTAGTTCAAAGCCTTCCACGTTTTCCCCTAAACCAATAATCGTGCCTGCAGCATCCTTACCGGGAGTGTGTGGGAAGTTAGCCGTGTAGTTGTTAGTGCCTGCCACAATATAGGTGTCAACTGGGTTTACGCCAGCAGCGGCAACCTTGATTAAGATTTGTTGATCGTCGGCCACTAAATCAGGACGTTGATTGAGCTTAAGTTGATCACCATGGAACTCTGCTTGGATCGTTTTCATTAAATTGCTTCCAACCTATGTGAAAAATCTAGATTTAGTCAGCATAACCCAAAAAAGCCGGATGAAAATCCAGCAAATTTCAACACTGTGATCCTTTTTAAGAATTTTAAATGACCATTTTCGACAAAAGACAAATTTTGAAACTGTAATGAAAATGTTTTCAAAGGCTATTTTGGTAATAAAATTACCAAAAACTAAATTTAGTAATATTAAAAGTAATTTTCATAATACTAAATGTGCGGCATGTCGCATAAAATTAAAACCGTAGAAGAAAGTTACTAACAAGAAGCAGCAAGCAGGCGTTATTTACTTTCACATTTAACTAAAACCAATAGGTGGAAATATTATGGAATTATTCGGTTTATATTACGCACTTCGCGCAAAAAACTTTAACAACGAACAAACTGCAGCTCAACGTAGCCGTTAATACAGTTAATTAAATTAGAGGAACAAGATTATGTACGAACTTTTTGGATTAGTAGCCCTTAACTACTTTGGTAAAAACAAAACTGAAGAACAAAAACTTCAAGAACGTAGCCGTTAATTTTACACTAAATAGAGAGAGAATGATTATGATGGATTTTATGGGTTGGGTTGCACTAAGCTACTTACAAAACAAAAAAACTGAAGAACAACGCATTGCTGAATTAAGCCGTTAATTTCAGAACTGCAGTAACAACAGAACAAGCAAGAAAAGAACAAGTAACACAGTAATAACGATGTAATCGCCGATCAGGCGAAAAGCGTTCCTCACACTCACTGAGGAAGCTAATACTCCCAAGCGTTACCCTCTAGAAAGAAACTCTTAAACAGACACCTGCCTTTTGTAACTTTTAATGCCTCCTGATTACACTCGAGCTAACTCGACACAGTCTTGATAGACATGACAGCCTACAACGTGGTCGTTGATCATCCCTACAGCTTGCATAAAGGCGTAGCATATAGTTGGGCCAACAAAGCTAAACCCCGCTTTTTTTAGCGCTTTAGACATAGCTTGAGATTCGAGACTTTCGGTAGGAATATCTTTTGAACTAGCATGTTGATTAACAATGGTTTTTCCGCCAACAAAACTCCAAATGTAGTCACTAAACGTGCCACCTTGCGCTTCAATGGCTAAGTAGCCTTTTGCATTTTTTACTATTGAGTTGATCTTAAGCTTGTTACGCACGATCCCTTTGTTTTGCATTAATCGTTCGCAGTCTTGCTGATCGAATAGGGCAATTTTCTGAGGTTGAAACTGGGCATAAGCTTGATAGTAGTTTTGCTGTTTTCGCAAGATGGTAATCCACGACAAGCCCGCTTGTTGACCGTCTAAACACAGCTTGGCAAATAGCTCTACAGAGTCATAAACTGGCCGTCCCCACGTTTGGTCGTGGTAGTGTTGGTAGTCTTCATCGTCACCGCACCATTGGCAGCGAACCGGCTGTGTTGTTTTAGTCACCTTGCAAATCCTCTTAATGGTTTTGTTTAATGGCTTTCATTGAGCGGATCAATTGATTGTATAGTTACGCTCTGGGTTTCCCCGCTCGTCGCGTTAGAGCTTTCGGCGGGAGGCTCTTCCTCGCTGGGCAGTGCCGGCTCTATTGCCCCCTCAGAGTCTGTTGCTGAATCTGTTTCGTTATCTGCTTGTTCGTCATTGGCGGCGTCTTCAGCTTTAGGTATACCCATTTGCTCGGCGTTTTTCTCAACCACTTTTTTCTTAATTTGCTCGCCTTGCTGTTCGAGATCTTCAATGCTTCGCTGCTCGCCTAAGTTGTAGACAGCGTAACCGGCACTCACAAACTGATCTTGGGCTCGGCCTAATACCATGGCATTAAATGGAGCATTAATAAGTTCCACCTCTTCAGTAATGGGGTTACTAATCTCACCCAATAACTGACCTTTTTTGACCTTTTGCCCAAGGCTGACTTTGTTAATCAAGATCCCGCCTTGGCGAGAACGGATCCACTCAGAGGCGTAAAATACTGGCTGAGGTGATGACCAAAAAAATGAACGAGGCAGCATTTCAATCGCGCTTAAATAGCTGCGCAGCGCCTTAGCTCCAGTTTCTACAAGCTTCACATCAACCGTAAATGGGCCGCCAACTTCCATGACTACCGCAGGTATACCAGCGGCAGTAGAAGCACCACGTAAACTGCCGGGAGGGGCGATGCTTTGCAATACCGGAATTGCGCCAAAATGACTGGCTAATTCAGATACGGCTGGCAGGGTAATATCGGCGCGTAACTGGCTTACGTTTTCTCGGTACATAGAACCAGAGTGCAGGTCGATGACACTATCACAGTGACGAATGATGCTAGTGAACAAGCTATGGGCTACTCGAGAAGCGGTAGAGCCGTTAGGGTCACCAGGGAACGCTCGGTTAAGGTCGCGACGATCAGACATGTAGCGATCTTTACGCCACAAGCCGTCAATGTTAACCACTGGCACCGAAATAATGGTGCCTTTGAGATCTTCTGATTTTAAGTTTTGCACTACCCGGCGCGCAATCTCTACTCCGTTTACTTCATCGCCATGAATCGCTGCCGTTAAACATACCCTAGGACCGGGCTCTTTACCGTGAATAACCACCACTGGGGTGGCGAGTTCAAAACCACCTGGTAAGTGACCAGAATACCAATCTAGAGTTGCAGTGCTGTTAGGGCTAAGTTCGGTATTCAGTAAAGTTAAAGGGCCCCAAACGGGTTCTTGAGCCGCTTCGTCAATGGCGGTTTCTACATCTTCCTTGGCTGGCGTATTTTTGCCCACAACAATAGGAATAATTGGCTTAGGTTGATCGGGCAGTTCTAGCGCTTCGCTAGTCTTAGCGCTTAGCGCATCATTGTTAGTGCTTGTGTTATCTGTGCCTGTGCTATCAATATCAGCGTTGTTGACTGGGCTGCTTGAGTTTTGCGTTTGTTCTGATGATGGGGCGGCCTGCTTGAGCTCGGCAGGTTCACTAAGGTCGGCTTGTTCTGCTTCCGATAGCTTTGGATTCATCACCTCTTCATATTGATCTTCTTGCTCTGTGGCAAAGGCAGTAAAACTGAAACACAACAAAACAAACAAAACACAACGTGACATAGCGTCTCCAATTAAAACAAATGGTTTGGCACTAAAGCAATGCGAACAGCAAATGCAGCAACAGTGATTAAAGCAGGTTTAGGCTAGTGCTGCTTGTATTAATACATTACGTGGACTGGTTTGGAAGGGGAAAAGTTCCGTTAATCCAACTTGATAACCGTGTTCTTGTAAAAACAGACTGCGATCTAGCAACAGCCAGTGTTCCATTATGGGCCTAAACAGGTGCTGTACCAACTCTATTTGTCGTACTAATAGGTGGCGTTGCTTACCCAAGCATAAATAATGCTGCCAATCGAGATTGGCTGGCGCTGTTAGCGAGTGCTGTTGGCAAGCCCAATGAGCAAAATCATTAAACGGTTTACCTTGGGCAAACCAATGCTTCGCTACTGAAGGTAGCGCTTGGTAGTGAGTCTCTCCACTGAGCGCTTCGCGCAAACATTGATAACTTAAACGCCAATGAATTTCTCTTTGGCGCAGTGTTTGTACTCGCTGTCCTGATGTGACTGATTGGGCGACCGCTAAACGCAAATCTTGCTTGGTTAAATGCAATACGCTTTGCTTAGCGCGAGCTGACAAGGCTTGATAGTGCTCGCCGGTAATTAGGTGGTAACAACAGGGGCACAGGCTAAGCTCTTGGGTTTTACTTTGAACGGCTGAACGCAACAGCTGTAAATGCAGTTCGCCACAGGCATGTAAGGCAACGGCATGTTGCTGGGGTTTTACATACTGATGGGAGTCAGCGTTTAACACGTCACAGTGATGAAAATGCTGATCTACATTGAACTGCTTGGCGAGCTGCTCACCGTGTTCGCATAAGCTGGCTTGCCATTCCAAACTAGTTACGGGGAGCTGGTGGTGAAAGCTAATCAATCGACCAAGGTGACCCTTACCTGCACACCATTCTAAAATGGGTAGTTTTGTATCGCTCAGTTGCTGACTAAAGGCTTGGATCTGCTCAGCTTTTCGCCCTTTAATGCCAGTGTTAAACCAAAAGGGAGTAGACAAAGGCTGTTGTTTGGCTGGGGTAAGTGACCACTGCTCAAGACATGGGCTTAACTCTGGGAAAAATTCAGCGAAGTGAGCAAGGGCTAACGCAGGCTCTAATTCCAGCTGGTTGATTTGGGTTTCGCTTAGGCTTTGTAAGCTATTTAGCAACCCTGGGTTGTGCCAAGGCAATTGCTGATGCTGAAAAGGGGTGAGTTGCCAGTAGGCTTGATATCTGCTTAGCAAGTGATCATGTTGGCTAAATTGAGCGTGTAAAGCCTGTGGCGCTAGTGCTTGAAACATTGCTTAAGACAAGCCTTGGTAGCGGCCGCTTTTATGATTAAGGGCTATGACTATGTTTAAGGCGGCAGCGCCTGCAATAGACCATAGCAGCACGCTAAGTGGTACCAAAAAGTAAGATGCTGCCACAATGACAATGTCTAGCGCCATTTGCACGTGTCCGGCTCGAATATTAAAGCGCTTTTGTAGATATAGTGCCAGAATATTTACTCCACCTAAGCTGCCTTTATGGCGGATCAAAATAAGCATACCGGTACCAATTAAAAAACCACCTGCCACAGCGGCATAGGCGCGATTGAGCGCCGCGATATCAATCACAAGGTGCATGTAATCGGTAAACAAGGACACCAGTAATACACACGCTATAGTTCGAAAGGTGAAGGCGGCACCCATTTTGACAAAGCCTAATACAAAAAAGGGTAGGTTAATAATTAAGAAGATTTGGCCAAAGGAGAGGTCTAAAAATTGGTTTGCGAGTAAGGCTAAACCAGCGGTACCTCCGGTAAGTAGCTGAGTCTCTTTAAAAAAGAATACCCCTAAAGCCACCATGGTGGTGCCAATTAACAAGGCTAATATATCTTCTAAAAGATTGTGCCGTTCCATTGAGCTTCCGTTATTAAATACTGACAGTGAATAATAGCATCGCCAGTCAGTGTTTGAGATAAATCGCTATATGAAATCATAGAAACAAAAAAAACCACCATGATTATTACTCATAGTGGTTTTATCTGTTTATGCTACAGGCCGCTTAGTGGCTAAATTAGCTTTTTTCGCGGGCAATCGCGCGGTAACCAATATCGTTGCGGTGGAACATGCCTTCCCACGATACTTTTTTCACTAGCTCATAAGTATTAGCTTGTGCTTCGGTTACGGTATTGCCTAATGCTGTGGCACATACAACTCGGCCACCATTAGTGACAATGTTACCGTCTTTATCGGCAGTACCTGCGTGGAACACTTTTGCGCTATCGCTTTCTTCGCTAAGGCTTGGCAAGGTGATTACATCACCTTTTGGGTAAGAGCCTGGGTAACCTGCTGCTGCGAGTACTACACCCATAGCTGGGCGGGCATCAAACTTGGCGGTCTGGGTATCTAGTTTTCCGTCTACAGCAGCTAAACATAGTTCAACAATGTCTGATTGCATACGCATCATAATAGGCTGCGTTTCAGGGTCGCCAAAGCGGCAGTTATACTCAATAATTTTTGGCGAACCATCGGCCATAATCATTAAACCAGCGTACAAGAAACCAGTGTATTCATTGTCCTCTGCAGTCATGCCTTTAACGGTAGGCATAATCACTTCATCCATAATGCGCTGGTGGATTTCAGCTGTAACCACTGGAGCCGGTGAATAAGCACCCATGCCGCCGGTGTTTAAGCCGCTGTCGCCGTCACCCACACGTTTGTGGTCTTGGCTAGTGGCCATGGCGAGTACATTTTTACCATCAACCATTACGATGAAGCTGGCTTCTTCGCCATCTAAAAACTCTTCGATAACAACGCGTGAACCGGCTTCACCAAAGGCGTTGTCGGCTAGCATGTCTTCAATCGCAGCAATTGCTTCGGCTTCGGTCATGGCAACAATCACGCCTTTACCTGCAGCTAAGCCATCGGCTTTAACAACAATAGGTGCACCTTGTTCTTTCACGTAGGCAATAGCAGGCGCTACTTCGGTAAAGGTTTGGTAGTAACCAGTAGGAATGTCGTGACGCGCTAAGAAATCTTTAGTGAATGACTTAGAGCCTTCAAGCTGAGCTGCTTTTTCGGTAGGACCGAAAATCTTCAGGCCCGCGGCACGAAAGGCATCAACCACACCAATTACTAGTGGCGCTTCTGGGCCAACAATGGTCAGTTCAACTTTGTTATCCTGAGCAAAACTTAGCAAGCCAGCGATGTCTTCAACACCAATTTCTACGTTTTCGAGCTTAGGCTCAAGGGCTGAACCAGCGTTACCTGGGGCAACAAATACTTTTTCAACTAAAGGAGATTGCGCAGCCTTCCATGCTAGAGCATGTTCGCGGCCACCGCCGCCAATCACAAGTACATTCATTTTGTCTATCCAATACTGAGTAAACGAGGCTTGGCTTAGCAAGCCGAAATACAAAACAGCCAGCGCGAGGCTGGCTGTTGGTTTTTAGTGGTAGAAGTGGCGCATGCCAGTAAATACCATAGCCATGCCATGTTCATCGGCTGCGGCAATCACTTCATCATCACGCATTGAACCACCAGGCTGAATTACACAGGTAATACCTGCTTCAGCTGCTGCGTCGATACCATCGCGGAACGGGAAGAAGGCGTCTGATGCCATTACACTTCCGGCTACTTCTAGGTTTTCGTCGGCCGCTTTAATACCAGCAATTTTGGCACTGTAAACGCGGCTCATTTGACCAGCGCCAACACCAATGGTCATGTTGCCTTTAGCATATACAATCGCGTTAGATTTAACGTATTTTGCTACTTTCCAGCAGAATAGTGCATCGCGCAACTCTTCTTCACTCGGTTGGCGTTTGCTTACTACGCTTAAGTCGCTTGGGTTTACCATGCCTTGGTCACGGTCTTGAACTAACAAACCGCCGTTTACACGCTTAAGCTGTAAGCCAGTGGTTTTAGTAGACCATTCGCCACACTCTAACAAACGTACGTTTTTCTTAGCGGCAACAATTTGTGCTGCGGCTTTAGAGATTGCTGGAGCAATAATCACTTCAACAAACTGACGAGAAACAATCGCTTCAGCGGTATCAGCATCTAACTCGCGGTTAAAGGCAATAATGCCGCCAAATGCAGAGGTAGGGTCGGTTTGGTAAGCACGTTCGTAAGCCTGTTGAATGTTATCGCCTAGCGCCACACCACAAGGGTTAGCGTGTTTTACGATGACACAACAAGGTTGGTTAAATTCTTTTACACACTCTAGTGCAGCATCGGTATCGGCAATGTTGTTAAACGACAAGGCTTTACCTTGTAGTTGAGTGGCAGTAGATACTGACGCTTCTTCAATGTTGTTTTCTACGTAAAAAGCAGCTGCTTGGTGGCTGTTTTCGCCATAGCGCATGTCTTGCTTCTTAGTGAATTGGCTATTGAAGGTACGTGGGAATTTGCTTTCTTCGTCGCCTTCTTTGTTGTCGCCATAGCTTGGTACCATGGTGCCGAAGTAGTTAGCGATCATGCCGTCGTATGCAGCAGTATGCTCAAAAGCGGCAATGGCTAAGTCAAAGCGCGTTGCGTGTGCGAGTGATTTGTCGTTGCTGGCCATTTCAGCCAATACGCGATCGTAGTCAGAAGCATTTACCACAATGGTTACGTCTTTGTGGTTTTTAGCCGCGCTGCGCACCATGGTAGGGCCACCGATGTCGATGTTTTCAACCGCATCTTCAAGGCTACAATCTGGGTTAGCAACTGTGGCTGCAAATGGGTATAGGTTTACTACTACCATATCGATAGCGTTGATGCCGTGAGTTTCCATCACTTCATCATCGGTACCACGTCGACCTAGTATGCCACCATGTACTTTTGGGTGAAGGGTCTTAACACGTCCATCCATCATTTCAGGAAAGCCGGTGTAGTTAGAAACTTCAATCACTTCAATGCCGTTTTCGGCAAGTAGTTTAGCGGTGCCACCAGTAGACAAGATCTCTACGCCTTGTTGGGCTAAAGATCGAGAAAATTCGATGATGCCTGTTTTATCTGAAACACTGATCAGTGCACGTCGAATTGGTCGAGCGTTTTCCATTGGAGTTTTATCCTCATTAGCAGTTATATGCGCTAGCGGTACAAGTTGCCCGAAAAATAAACAACTTAGGTTTGAGGCGCGCATTTTACAGTAAAAGTGTGAAGAATGCGCCGTTTTTAGCTGAATAATCTTGGGAATTGACACCAACTGGGTGGCTAAAAGCGCAGAAAGTACTATGAACACAAGCCGTTAACTGGGCTTTGTTGACCGCTTGGTGATAAAAATAAGCCTTAAAGGCGGAGTTGGGGCTGGCCTTAGGCTTTTTGTTCGTTAACCCGATTTGGTGGTTTGCTGGTTATTTGCTTGCTGCTTGGCGGCAATAGGTAGCTTAAAGCTGTAACTGTTTCGGCCATTTTGCTTGCTGTTATATAAGGCTTGATCAGACAAGCTAATGATTTCTTCAAGGCCGATATCGGCACTTTCTGCAATAGACACACCCACGCTAATAGTGACATGAGATAAGCCTTCCACTCGGGTGAACTTATGGGGTATTTGTTGTTGGTTTATTGATTTAATCAGGCGGTTAGCCGCGTACTCGGCATAGTCGTAATCACTATTACTAAGAATGGCGATGAACTCTTCGCCGCCATAGCGGGCGATTAAATCACCAGGGCGTTTACAAATGCCGGTATCAATGAGGGCTTTGGCGACTTGCTCTAAACAAACATCACCAGCAGGGTGACCGTAGTGATCGTTAAATTGTTTAAAGTGATCAATGTCTATCAGCATAATGGTAATTGGATAACCGCCGCGCTGGGCGCGTCGCCATTCTTGTTCTAAAAACTCATCCGCGCAGCGGCGATTAGGGATCCCGGTGAGGCTATCGGTAATTGATTGTTTCTCTAACTCTCGGTAGGCTGTTCTTAACTCTTGTTGCGAGGCTTCTAAGTCAGAGGTGCGCTCCCTTACTCGGTCTTCTAATACTAACTGAGCCTGGCGTAAGTTAAGCTTGGCGTTGCGTTGGCTAAAGTAGAGTAGAAAAAACAAACTGATTGCTACCGACACCGAGCTTACAATGCCTAGTACCACAATGTTTCGCGTGCGGCCGTAGACTTCAAAGGCTTCAGCTTTGTCTATCTCGGTGGTTAAGCCAAAATCGTAGGTGGGTTGCCATGTCCAAGCACCTACCACTGTTACACCTCGATAATCTGGATAACCTTCGGTGTTATAGCTGGTATTACCTTGAGTGGCACTTTGAGCCATAAAGGTGAGTGCTTTGAAGCTACTATCGGTGCTGTTAGCTTGTGCTTTGGGGTCGGTAATATAGAGGTTATTAATTGCGCTTTGCCCCGGTTCTAAAATACCAGAGCGATGTAACTCTTCATCAAATCGACTGGACGAGAGCATTAGGCCGTTACGATCAAAGGCATAGGTTTCTCCAGAGTCCCAAATTCGGCCGAGTTGGGTAATTCGGCTAAAGTGGTCAGCTTGATTCACGCTAATAATAAGCACCCCTTTAATTTGTTGCTGCTGGTCAATAACCGGTGCAGAGAAGTACATATTGTTGAGCTGTTTGGCTTTAGCTTGGTTAATGCCAGTAATAAAAATGGCTTCGCCTTCTAAAACCCGATTCATTTTAAGGTGTTCATATTCAAACAAAGGGTGCAGGGTATTGACTTGATTGTGCATATTCGAGTTAAGTATTCGCCCTTCTACATCGCTTAACCAGTAGGCATCGTCTTGATAGGTTTCCATCATTAAGGCAAAGCTTAGTTCTACGTTAGCTTCGGCACTAGCGAGTAACATAGAGGGGCTTTTAGGGTTGCTAAAAATTTCGGCAGACAGAGTAATACGTTCCGACTGAGCCGCATTACGTAGCTCTAACAAGCGGTGTTGGATCCAAATATGATGAGCTTCTTGAGTAGCCCTTAGCACGGTGCGCAAAGATTCTTTAACTTTAAGCTGAACCTCATCTTCGATATTCTCTAGCGCGGTAAATACAATGGCGAGAATAGCTAAACTGAAAAAGGCAACCATTGCGACTACGGTGCCTAATTTCACGAACTTGGGTTTGGAGTCTTGTTGATTGCTTAAAATATCTTTCACCAAGAGTACAAAGGTTGGTTGATAATTAACCAGTATGGACGGGGTATCGTGTTGTCTCAACTTAATGGCTTAAAATAACTTTTACATCAATAACTTGCGCATAGGTTATTTAAGCCAGTTAAAGCTGCTATTTCACTTCAGTCTCTAGTTGCTCAATCTCTTTCCACAGTTCGTCTGCATCGGCACTCAACATTGAGTAGGTCATAATGTCACCGCGTCGTTGCGCCAACATAGCTGATTCAAGCAAGGCATCGTATTTTTGGCGTTTGCGTTTGATAGGGTTGGGTTTCAGAAAACTAAACATAAACACTCCTTTGTTATTAATAAGAACGCATGGATGCAGTAAAAAGTTCTCTGTAAATTGATTATTTTTGGCTAGGTTTGTTCACTGCTGCGATTTAAGATCACTGGCCCAGTGCCATGAGCGGCTAACTGATCGTCGGGGTTATACAGCGGGCAGCTGTTCATTGACAAGCAGCCGCAACCAATACAACCGGTTAAGGAATCTCGTAGTCGAGTCATTGTCTCAATCCGTTGGTTTAAGCTTTCTCGCCACTGCTGAGAGAGCAGTTCCCAGTCATTTTTATTGGGTGTGCGGTTGTTTGGCAAACTGGCAAAAGCCGCTTTAATATCTGCCAGATTAATTCCCATTTTTTGGGCCGCTTTAATTACCGATACTCTTCTTAGTACCTCTGGGTGGTAACGACGTTGATTACCTTGATTTCGCTGACTTTGAATCAAGCCTTTGGCCTCATAAAAGTGCAGGGTAGATACTTTTATGCCACAGCGTTTGGCCACTGCGCCTACCGATAAAGCGTGTTTGGCTTGTTGATTCATCTTGCTCTCCATTTTTTTCGAGTTTAGTAAAGAAAAAGCTTTACCTCAACTTAACTTGAGGTTTTAAGGTGTTTACTAAGTCAATACTTAAGACGATTAAGCAATCACGGAGAAGCGTATGTATTTAGAACATATAAACCTAACAGTTAAAGACATGGACCAAACGTTAGTTTTTTATAAAGCGGCATTTCCCCATTGGTGGGTGAGGGGGAAGGGCCAGCAAACGTGGTACGGCACCGATCGACGTTGGCTGCATTTTGGTGACGACAATCATTATCTTGCCTTTAACGACAATGGATATGGTGAAAATCGGCCTTTAGAGGGGAATCAATTAGGCGTGGCGCATTATGGATATGTAACGGCTAACCTAGATGCTGTGATTAGTCGCTTGCTGGCGGCAGGCTTTGAAATTCATCATGAAGGGGCGCAAAGTGCGCATCGGCGAAACGTGTATTTCCGCGACCCAAATGGCTTTGAAGTGGAGTTTGTAGAGTACTCATCAGACTTACCAAAAGAGCGAAACCTTTACGAATAGACTCCACCTACACCTATTTTAAAGGCCTGCTTGTCAGGCTTTTTTTGTTTCTTTGAGAAAATCCTTGACCCTATACCTAGCTACAGGGTTTATCATAGGTGTAGATGGAGGGTCGCATGTACAAAATTGGCGAATTAGCAAAACTCAGTGGTTTAACTGTGGAAGCGTTGCGCTTTTACGAGCGTAAGGGCTTGTTAGCGCCAGTAGCTCGTGGGGCGAATCAATACCGAATGTATAGCGAACAAGACCTGGCAAGGCTTGGTTTTATTCAGCGCGCCAAGCAAGCCGGGTTATCAATTAAAGATATCTTGGAGCTGCTTACCCTGCGCGAGCATGCTGAAACCTCTAGCTGTGGCGATGTAAGCAGTGTGGTAGCCCATAAGCTATATAAGGTGCAGGAACAATTGCTTCAACTGCAAGCGTTTGAAGCCACCCTCAAAAAGCTGCATGACGAGTGCTGCGGCGGTGAAGAAAGTGCTACCTCTTGTTCAATATTAAAGGCCTTAGATGATGTTATTGAATAACTTTGTAAGTTTGTTTTTAAGTGCTGCTCCTTGGCTGTTTTTAGGTTTTATTATTGCTGCTAGCTTGAAATTAGGCTTACCAAGCCGTTGGCTAGCGAAGCACTTAGGCAATAGTAAGCCTAGTACTACCATTAAAGCGGCGTTTATTGGCGCGCCTTTGCCTTTGTGCTCTTGTGGGGTTATTCCCGCCGCCATGGGCCTGCGCCGAGCGGGCGCATCTAAAAGTGCCACCACCTCTTTCTTAATTGCCACACCGGAGACAGGTGTAGATTCAGTGGCAGTATCTTATGCCTTATTGGGGCCTGTAATGGCCATTGTTCGGCCCGTAGCTGCTATTACTAGTGCAATAGTGGCAGGTTTACTTGTGGGAAACAGCGAAGATAATAAGCCGGTTACTAGCGAAGTAAAAAGTTGCTGTAGCAAAAAAAATGCTAGCCAACAGCAGCAAGCAACTGCTGAGGTAAAGCTCAGCGTTAAACAAAAAATAAGCGCTTGGCTGAACAGCTTTGCCGAACTGGTGGGAGACAGCTATTTATGGTTATTGATCGGTTTGGTATTTGCCGCCTTGATTCAAACTTACTTGCCCGAGAGCTTTATGACTCGCTGGGGACAAGGCTGGATCACTATGTTAGTGATGGTGTTGGTTGGCGTGCCTATGTACATTTGCGCTACAGCATCAACGCCCATTGCCGCAGGTTTAATCATTGCTGGTATATCGCCAGGGGCGGCCTTGGTATTTATGCTGGCGGGACCGGCCACTAATGTTGCTACCTTAATGTTGGTTCGCCAAGAAATGGGAATGCGTGCGTTAGTCGCCTACTTAACTGGTGTTGTTGTTAGTGCAATGGCCTTTGGCTGGGGCTTAGATTGGGCAATTGGCCAATGGCACTGGCAAGTAAATCCGGTAGCTTGGCAAGAGCATCAGTTAGTGAATAGCTGGTGGGTGGTAAGTAGTAGTTTGGTTATTGCGATATTGATGTTACGCGCAGGACTTAATGATGCGCGGCAGCGCTGGGTGAGCACTGCCGCATAAGTTCATTATTATTAATTAGTTGGCACGCGCTTAAACATTGCACCGTTGTTTAAGCGCAAATTTTCGCCGTCACTCATTAGTGGTTCTTCTAACGCTTGAATGAACTCCATTTCAATCTTGTTCGCCATGTCGTCACACAACATGCGTGTCATGCCAATAGGCTGATTAACCATCAGCTGTTTGCCATTCCACTCAGCTTGGCCAAAAAAGTTATTACAACCCGTGGTGCCAGAAATTTTAAAGCCCTTATCGTTTTCTTCTAAGGTGAACGCTGGCAATTTAATGTCGGCAATGTTGTAAAAGTCACCGGTCATATACCAACGGCTATCTGCTAAATCCATGCTTGGCTCCGATTGATTACTGGCACAGCCGGTTAAGCCCAACGCGATTGTTAAACCCAAAATTAGCTGTTTATTCATGGTAGTTACCTCAAGTAAGCACAAAAACTATTTCAAGCTATTGTAGAACACAGAGAGAGTGAAAAGTTCGTTTACTGATAAAATTAATGTTTTTTTTAGGTGGTTTTAATATCAACACAAAAAGTAACTATCAGCCTAATTGGCACTAAGTTACCGCCAAATGCGAGATGTTTCACACTTATTGGACAGTTCTCGTCCTATGCTTCGCTCATCAATCATTGGACGAAATTAAGTAGGTAAACATGAATCAGCAAGCGAGTGTATTTCATTTAGGTTTGAACCCAGAAATGCTGAAAGGCGCCACGTTGGCCATTATTCCGGGTGATCCACAACGCGTAGAGCGTATTGCTTCATTATTGGAAGAGCCAGAGTTTTTAGCCTCACAGCGTGAGTTTACCTCTTACCTTGGCAAGTTGAATGGCACACCTGTTGTAGTGTGTTCAACTGGTATTGGTGGTCCATCTACGTCAATCGCGGTAGAAGAATTAGCCCAGTTAGGTATTCGGACCTTTTTGCGCGTAGGTACTACTGGTGCTATTCAGCCGCACATTAATGTTGGTGACGTGATTGTTACCACTGCATCGGTTCGTTTAGATGGTGCCAGCAGCCATTTTGCTCCAATGCAATTCCCAGCAGTTGCCGATTTCTCCTGTATGCAGGCCTTAAACAGCGCGGCGCTAGACGCTAACGCGACTTGCCATGTCGGTGTAACAGCTTCAAGTGATACCTTTTACCCAGGACAAGAGCGTTACGACACGGTATCTGGCCGAGTAGTGAAAGCCTTTCAAGGCTCGATGGAAGAGTGGCAAGCTATGGGGGTGCTTAACTTTGAAATGGAAAGTGCCACCTTATTCACCATGTGTGCATCTCAAGGTTTAAAAGCCGGTTGTGTAGCGGGCGTTATAGTTAACCGTACTCAACAAGAAATTCCTGATGAAAGCTTGATGAAAAACACTGAGCATCAAGCAGTAAACATTGTAGTAGAAGCCGCACGTAAGATGCTTGGCTAATGATAAAATGCCAATACATGTTGTCTGATGTATTGGCGATCCTTTCCAAACATTTAGCCCAATCTCTCTTTAGGAGTGATTGGGCTTTTTTGTGTCAGAATCAGCTAGGTGAATGATTGGGCAAACTCAGCATGCAGTCCATCTCGCTAATACAAGTAGTCGAAGTCACTTAGCTAAACCCAGTATCGTGTTAGTCCGCTGCAGCCTAAAATACGATCGCCCTCAAGTATTAGAAACTGCTCATTATTTATTTGACGATATTAAATATTGCCAATGGTACTTTATCTATTGTTAAATTTGGCGCGTATCTTGATGGTGTTAATTATGAAAAAACGACTTATCGCAACTTCCTTGATCATGGCTTCAGCGACGGCAAGCGCAGATGTTTTAGTTCACAAAGATGCATTTGGTGAAGAGATTACTCATATCGCTACCATCGTCTCTCATGAGCGCAATATGTTGATCTTTGTTTGCTATCCCGAGGGTAACTATCAAGCAAATATGTATGGAAATCGCGCCTATCACGAACCTCGGATAGAACTTAGCACCAAGGTAAAATTAGCGGGTGGCGAAACCCTTGAGGGAATAGGCAGTGCAATCCGCAATAATCAAGGTGTTGCCTTAGATGTGCCATCTAGTGATAAGTTGTTGAAGAGTGGCAATGCGAGCTTATTTGCCCAAGGTATGATTCACGATGTCGAGTTTACTATAGATATCCCTCAGCCTCAGGTTGAAGAATTTAAAGCCACCTGCAGCCGTAAATTTGGTACCGAGTTTAGCTAGCTCAGTGTGTAGCAGACACAAAAAAGCCAAAGTGAAATTAATCACTTTGGCTTTTTCATCAATATGTTATGAACTGGTGTTCTCTTTGGTTCGTCGTATGCCTTCAATCTGTCTGACATTTATTTTTGGCTTGGTGTCCCAATCTTTGATTGTAGAAATATTCTTTCTGCGTTGCTCGGTGTTAGGACATCGGTTGGTATAACTAACCTTCCAGTATGATTTCTTCGCCAAAGTCTAAAATACTTGGGTCGATTGTGACACTGTCACAAGTTACTCCAAATGGCATTTTATCGATTGAACTTATAATTTCTGATGCCTTATTGCCAATATCTTCTGAGATTCGCATTCTAGCTCCAGAATCAGCCGCTTCATATACTCGATAAATATCATAGCGCTTCCTGCTATCGCGGGCTTCCAGAAGTTCTGCGATTGAAATGTGGATTTTAGTATGGAATGCATGCTTAGTCGTCTTTACATCAAGAAGATGTTCATCGGCAGAATTATTCTGTGTGAGAGTAAAATCAAATGGTGAGATAGGGTTGCTCTCTGCTACCCATTCAAAGTTATTAATTTTGCTACTTTGCTCTAGTGCTATGAAGTACTCGTTAACCAACCGCTCACCGAGCTTACCAGTAGCATTCGCATTTTCTCTGGCATTTGCTAACTCCTCTTCTGAAACAAAGCGACCTT
The DNA here is from genome assembly GCF_030548085.1 of Agarivorans sp. 2_MG-2023. Taxonomy (NCBI): domain Bacteria; kingdom Pseudomonadati; phylum Pseudomonadota; class Gammaproteobacteria; order Alteromonadales; family Alteromonadaceae; genus Agarivorans; species Agarivorans sp. 2_MG-2023. The sequence goes on along the minus strand of NZ_JAUORQ010000010.1, from coordinate 115,031 downwards.
TTCGGCGCACTCGTAGCTTTTTGAAGCCATCAATACCGCCTTGCACTGCGTCTTCGATGAGCGCGTCATCGAATATTCTTTGAAGTGGGTAATCAACGGACATATTGGATGAATCTAACAGTAACCTAACATCGTTACGGGTTATTTCTACCATAGACCGATGCTGGTTAAAAATTTTGCTAAATTGCTGAGTTATAGCTTTATGCAGCGAGTTATCATCGCTGCTGCTGTTAGCAATCAGGAAGGCTTCAATTTGAGTAGGGAAGGGGGCGCCGTTAAAGACCATGACTGCGTAATCATGGTTCTGAAGGAGCGCATAACGATCATTACCAGATTCATGTGCATTAACAAGTTCACCATTTAACCGCATGTTCTTCTGTTGGCGTACAATTTTACGTTCAAGTACGTTTCTGAGGGAGCCATCAGGCCCGTTGAGGGCCAATGTTACATTGTGTTTTTCGTCTCCCCATTCAGTTGGGTACATCTGTTCAAGAAATATTTTTTTATCTAGGTTCCAGGCTTTTTGTCTGGTGCCAGCCTTCGGGTCAAAATGACAATTGAATAACGTAAGGTCAGAGGACGATAGGCGTTTGATTGCTATTTTTTCCATCAAAGGGTCCTTTTTTAAAAGTTGAGTTGTTCACGAATATGTGAGGCTACAGCAAAAGCCATAAGTGGAGGTACTGCATTGCCGATTTGTTTAAATGCCGGATTCATGCTACCAGCGTACTTAAAGCCATCAGGAAATGACTGCAGACGTGCAGCTTCACGAATAGATATGGTGCGTGCCTGTGTTGAATCGTAATGGATATGCGAGTAGCTATCCTTGCCAAGGTGAGCCATTAAAGTACGGGCAGGTTGATTTGGCTCCATTTTCCGCCATTTGTTTGGGAACTTACCAGGATCATATGGAGGTACGATGCTTTTCATTAGAGCTTCGTATTCTTCTGAGGCTTCGGCGATATTTTTACCTGTATCTCGTTTTTTAGCTAGAGCTTCTTCAAACATTGCCAGTGCGACGCGGTGCGCTTCAGGGTACTGATCACCGGCAGCCATTCGTGCGAAAATTGGATAGTCGCGTGGCAGGAAGCGGATCAAGTGGTCAAATACCCCCCCATCATCGTTGCCGAACTGGGACCATCCATGACGCATTAGTTGGGCATAGTCATTCAATTCAACATTAGGATAGGGGTCTAACGTGGTAAAACGCTGTGGTGCTTTTCTTAGCTTGCAGCGGTGATCGTTGGGAATACGTGGCAGGTCTATCAGTGCTTCTTCCGCTGTAATTGCTGAAGCTAGGTCCTCAGTAGGCTTTGTCAGCTCAACGTAGTGGTGCGCATCACAACCGTGCTGAACAGTTTTTAGGGCTACCTGACGAGAGCTATGGTATCCGCGAGGCAAGTCGATGTAGTGTGTTGGCTCGGGGAAGGTCACGTCTGCGATGTTGAGCTCTTGTGCATAAGCAATTAGGATCATACGCTCACGCATTTCAGGTACGCCGAAATACACGGAATTCATCAGTGTATACTTTGCGACATATCCCATGTCTTCCAATGCTTCGCAAACCTCTTCCGCAATGTTATGTCCGCCAAAATTAAGAACATCTGGAACGTTCTCCATCATGATGGCTAGAGGTTGAAAAGCTTTAACGTAATCAAGGTAACGCAAATACAGGTTACTACGGGGATCAATCTTGAAAGCTTCTGGGTGATCATAAACTTCACGCAGCTTTGATCTACCAACGCGTGCAAATGCTTGGCATGGTGGGCCACCAACAATCATATCAATCGATTCTGGTACCGTATTACCTAAATGAAGCTCCCTGACTATGTCTTCTGGCTCCAGTTGGGTAACATCCCGAGGGAGGCCATGTTTTTCTTGCATATCTTCGCCAAGATGAGCGTGGAAATTCAAAGCATGAGTCTTGGCTGCATATTTATCTATCTCGACCCCCGCTTTTATCTCAAAGCCTGCTCTGTGGTAGCCTAGTGATATGCCACCACAACCCGCAAACAAATCCAGAGTTCTAGCCGTACCTTTTTGAGCCAACATATTAACCTTGGTTTGCCGGATATCTGCCCAGATCTGTCGTTCTTCAGGTGTTATCGCGGTCATATTGCTAGCTACTATTCCTGTCAGTACAAATATTTTTGGAGACGTTGTCCGTCAGATTGTTGGGTATCATACCGGATTTTCATCCTTTTCCGAAGAAGACTAAGCTCATTCTGTGTGTAACCTAGTGCTCGACCCAAACAAAAAAGCCAACCTTGAAAGGTTGGCTTTTTCTTGACTTCAGTATCTTATGGTAGATATTTTAGTTCATGCCGTATTATAAAAACAGTGTTTTCTGCTGTTCACTGAAATTCATCGGTATTATTGTAACTTGCTGATTTTAAATCACTTTGCTACATTTTGATTCATGGGTGTTCATTGCGGATTATCGTCAAGCAATGAAATGTGTGTAGCAGCGTGTGTAGCAAATATTGATATGTCAGCCATAAATAAGCTCTCAGATAAGTTTTTAAAGTCGGTCAACGGCAAGCCTTATGACGGCCAAAAAGTGGTGGCCGATGGGGCAGGCTTGTCAGCCAGAATTTCAGCCAATGGAAAAATTTCTTGGGTGTATCGTTACCGTTTAGGTGGGCGAGAATCTAATCCCAAATGGGTCACTTTAGGCACTTATCCAGACACCTCAATCAAGCAAGCGCGAGAGAAGCGTGATGATTGTCGAGAGTGGCTAAATAATAATGCCGATCCCGCCATTGAAATTCAGCTTGCCAAAGAGAAACGGGAAAAGCCGATCACCGTGGAAGATGCTCTCGAATACTGGCTAGTGGAATACGCCGAAGAGCACCGCAAAAACTACGAGAAACATCGCGGCCAATTCAAACGCCATATTTACCCGTATATTGGTTCACTACCTGTTGAAATGGTATCTACTGCGATGTGGTGTTCTTGCTTTGACCGGGTTAGAAAAGGGCAGGGCAAACGCAAACCTGCACCTGTTGCAGCGGGTTTAGTTTTCCAAGGGTGTAAACAGTCTTTGGTGTTTTGCCGCAAGCGCGGGTTTGTTGAAAGTCATGCTCTCGATGATTTAATCATTTCCGATGTGGGTAAGAAGCAAGCCAAAAAAGACAGGGTACTTACAGAAGATGAGCTGTTTAGCCTTATCGAACATACCAAATCAGATAAGTTTCCCGACTACTATCGTAACTTGATTTTGCTGTTAGTGATTTTTGGTGCGCGAACCCAAGAAGTGAGAATGTCTACGTGGGATGAATGGGATTTTGATAATTTGGTGTGGACAGTACCCAAAGCTAACAGCAAAACCGCTGAAAAAATTATGCGCCCTATCCCTCAAGTACTGTTGCCTTGGTTGCTAGAACTAAAATTCTCTACGCAACGAACTGGCTATGTGCTGGGTGGATTAAAGCGTTCTGAGCCGGTTAGTCAATTTGGTCGCAAGCAATGGAAGCAACTAGGGCATAAAGAGCCATGGACGCTGCACGACTTACGCCGAACTATGGCAACCAAATTGAATGATTTAGGTGTGCATCCTCATATTGCCGACCATCTATTAGGTCACACTATTTCGGGTGTGAGTGGTATTTATAACCGAAGCCAATACTTTCCAGAGAAAATCGAAGCTTTAGATAAGTGGTTAAGCTACTTGAATATGGTGGACAGGTTGAAACGCGATGCGAAGGTGAATTGATAATGCGAGCATTAGTGCTATTGCTTGGCGTATTGATGGTATCAGCGTGTAGCCAAGCGCCGATTGAACAGCACACCTATGTTTTACCTTACAAAGCATTTGGTACACCGTCGATGAGCGGAAAATTGTTGGGCGTTGAATGGTTTCAGTGGAATGCTCATGGTGATTCTCGGCCAAGAGCATACCCAGTAAACATTGTGGTGTATCGCGGTGTTGCCCTTAAGAATGTAGAAGCTGCTTACCCTGTGAATCTTGAAGCAGAAATGGATTATCGTTATGTTGAGTACTCAGACGCACTCATTTATTTCGAAAACAATATCGTTGAGGTAAAGGGTATGGCGGAAGAGGGCTATCCCATGGGGCGTTTAGCTGAACAGCTTGAAGATACGCGCTCTTTGATTATTCACGCTTTCGCTAACTGATATTGCATAGGCTAGGTTATCTTAATTTCAGCCATTGGATTACGTTCAGGTAATGCTTTTTACTACCGATAATTGTTATCTGGTGAGCTTGTGTATCTTCGACTAAGAAAACATACCCCGTAGTTTCATCTGAGTTATAAACAGCATAAATGGTTGCTGTACCCAGTGCTTTCTCTATTGCTTTGTTACTCGATAAACCCAAAGATTCAGCTTGCTCAGTAGCCAGTGTGGATAACCAATCGGGTTGTTTATTTCTTAATTCAGAAACAAAAATAGATTGAATGAAATCAAGCTCTATACCTGTTAAATCGATTGCAGCATACATAGTCTCAGGGTTGATAGCTGAGTGAGAAAAAGTCCAATTAGGGTATTTCAGTATGAGTGTGTCAGAGCTATGCGAAATTAGCTCGGGTTCTGGATAAGTGATTTTAATGTCTGACGAAATGATCAGCTCGCTAGCAAGGGTGCGAACTGACAGCAAAACACAAAAAACGAAAACAAAGAACTTCATTGTCTCAACCTTTATTTGGGAGTGGTTACTTAGGGAGGTTAACGTGTATGCCGCCGTGATACCCAGTAGAAGATTAACGCTGTAATTATTGCCGATACAATATATGCAGGTAACGTAGTTTGCAGTGACAGCATCGCACTATCAACGCGCTGCTCTTCATGCAAAAACTGAGTGGCTTGAACAACAAACGAATAATTAAAAATAGCAAAGTTAACGATGATGTTAAGGATTACTAGAAGGCTGTAAATCATCACCGTTTTCATATTTGAATCGCTTGTCTCTCGAAGTTGCTTTTCATCATTATCCCTTACAAACCACTAATAACAACTAAGTCAGTGTATTGTCGAGGTAGCTTTGGTGCAAGAAATAGCTTTAACAAAGTCATGAGGACTCGATTAATTTACTTTTGTTAACTATATCGAGGTATATTCAATTGCTTCAATGCCTTAGCATGACTTATCATTTTGTATATCAATAGTGGCTCTCTATATTGGACTCTTACATGGAACTTGAGGCTAAGGCTGAAGGAAAGGATCAGCACCCTGTTTTAAAGCTACTTACGCTAAATCGCATTGTTGGTATAACAACCATTTCAGTACCTGTTCTTTATTTGTTGGGGTACTTCTATTTCTATGGTTATTTGAGTGTATTTGGGGTTAGCAGTGACTTTTTTCCTCAAACGATTCAAGAGCATTTAGTTGGAGCTTTTGTCTGTATCTTCACCATGGCTTTTAGAGCATTTAACTATCTTTCTAACAATCAATGGGTCTTGGTCATTTCTGGTGTTAGTGGTGCAGTCATCTTTTTCGTCGCAGTATATAGCGTTCTAAACCCGATAAAAAATCCCATAGCGAGTTATATCAATAGAAAAGAACTAAATGATAAGTTTCACCACTACTTGGTGATTCCGGCTATAGGAGGATTTTTAGGTTCTATCGTTCCTTATGGTGCTGTGTGTTTATTGTGTTTGTTACTATTATTTCCAGCTTTAGGGCACTGGCAGGGTAAAGCTTGGGCTGATAGAGAACTGGCTAGTTTTCAAGGTTGTGAGCAATCCCAACTCAGCCAGAAAGAAAAGTGTATTTTTTTGTTCAAAGATAATGAGCTTTTTGCGGAGGGGTTACTTTTGGCAAAGTCCTCTACAGATATAGCCATTTGGAATGGTGAGTTTACGGAAATCTTCCCAACCGATGGGCTTAGGTATGAAGTCCGTTTCGGAACTAAACCAGATGAAGAAAACTAACAAAGGAGTGGTTTTGGAAAAGTTTGTATTGTTGTCGGAAGTGGGGCGGTTTTCCAAGTTAACTGAGTCTGATATTTCCCTACATACCAATCCAAGTGAGCTTGAGTTTGCGTGTTATACAAAATCGACTAAAAGCATTATTGGTGCTGTGGTTGAGGGGCGCTTCCGAGGAATAGGTGTTTACAACTATCGCGGTTGGATGGGGGTCTCGGCTAAGTCCGCCTCTAATATAATCGACTCTGGAAAGTCCCAAGTATATTTCGGACGAGCCACTGCCAATGCTGGGGTTGAGCTTGTTTCTGAAGTGTATCCATTTCAGGTTTATTATCCGAATAACCTGATTGCTGAATGGGGACGACCTTCTGAAATGTCGGATTATCCACATTTGCGCGTTTATCCCTACTTTATCGAAAGAGCTTCAAATCAGAGGCTAATGGCGCAAGGCCAAGAGATGTTTTTTGGGGCAATGAAAGGGCTAGCTTCATTACGAAAAGATTTCGATCCAGAAGATGAGCATGTTCTTAAATACGAAGCTGATATTACCAAGAGCAAAGAAGACGCAGAGTTAACACCTGAGTTGATACTTAGCGAAATAGGTTTCACCTTTCAACGCAGTGAGCTAGGCATTAGCTTAGCTTCTCTTAAAAAGCTAGAAGCACAAATGTTTGGATCGCCAGAAGTTGAGCAGCCCATTGCTGGTAAACAAATCCAAGCTATCGAGCCTGAGCAAACAAACACTTTAACGTTCAATAATGATTTACATGAAGTGTTGTACAACATACTTATTGCTGGTGGTGATACCTCTCATAAAGGTGTTTGGCGTACTTTGGAAAATGAGTTCGCTAAAGACGAAGGAGAGCGCCCATTTGATAAGTACAATATTCTTCTCGATGTATCTGCTACTGAGCTGCTTTGGGTGAGTCGGGCGGGTTTAAATCGTCAGACAATGAAGTTCTCTTCTTTAGCAACTGCGCTAAGTAAACTTAAAAAACGGATAATTTCTAACTAAAAATTATCGCTGCACTTATCGCAATTATCGCTGCGCTAATTCGACCTTTTCACTAAGCAACACTGCTCCTGAACTTTAAATGTATCAGGAGCAACAAAGATGATTAACCTTAGTGAAACAGATAAACGAGTACTCACCGAACAAGAAACTGCTATCTACATTGGCATGAGCCGCTCTTATTTACGCCAAGCGCGTATGAGCGGAAACCGTGACAACCACACCCCAGCACCACCATTCATTAAAATTGGCCGCGCAGTTCGCTATTTACGCGAAGACTTAGACGCGTGGTTATGCAGCTTTCAACGCTTAGAGCACTTAGGCCAGTTGGGAGGTGTTGCCCATGTCTAGTTCAGTTACCAATGAAGCTTTAAGGATGCTGAGTGATTTTGCTAACGGCGCATGTATCAAGTTTTACGTGACGCCCGAAGGTGAACATGTAAGAGAAAAGACCTGTAAGCGCCTGTCTAAGCAATTTGATAAACGCACCTTTAATCGCTTAAAGGACTTAGGTTTGATTACTTTCTCTTCGGTTTACCATTGCGGCATTCAATGGCTGCAATACCGCATAAGCACTAAAGGTTGGGAGGTGTTTAATGCCCGTACCTGACCATGATGATAAAGCGTATGTATTGCGTATCTTAGCCAGCTTTCCTACAGAGTTTAGAATGCCACTGATGGCGCAGTATCATGCTGCGCCTACTAAGCGAGATGCCAATATTGGCATCCGCACTACTCGCGATAACGTAGCCAAAGCCATTGGCGCTAAACCCATAAGCTTAAATCTAGATTTGTGCGAAGAAGACTTAAGAAAAAAAGCCACTGAAAAGGCTGATAACTGCACAAGGCTTACACGCTTAAGTGATTCACCTAAATCTGCCTATGAAGACATAGCCGCTTACATTCGGGGTAAAGGCATCAAGCCGCCTATTCCACGTATCTTACTGAAGGGTGACGTTGATACCGCCGACACCGAAAATGACGCGTACAAAGGGGCCATCAACCGCACTAAAAACAGTGGTTGGTGGCTTAGAAAGCTACGCCAGAAACTGAATCAAGATATTGAAACCACTGCGCAACACATAGGGCTAGTGAATAAAAGAAAGCAAATCTACTGCAGCAACATCACTCTTAACCGCCGAACAGCGCAACTGGCCTATCAAGACAAGCTTATGTCTAGCTCCTTTGTAATAAACGATGCAGGGCAACGTTACAGCTTAAAAGAGCTATCAGACTTAAACGTATCTAACCCCGAAATCCGCAGACAAGAACTAATGGTAAGGGCTAGGGGCTTTCAAGAGTTAGCCGAAGAGCATAAGCATGTTGGTTTGTTCTTAACGCTTACTTGCCCGTCTAAATACCATTCTAGTTATGGCACTACCGGCCACCGTAATGCTAAATGGGATGGCTCGCTGCCTAAAGATGGCCAACAGTATCTATGCAGCACCTACGCTAAAATCCGTGCTCAACTCGATAGAGACAATATCAAACCCTATGGCATAAGAGTGGCCGAGCCCCACCATGACGGCACACCCCATTGGCATTTACTGGTATTTATCGCCCCCGAACAAAAGCAGCGCATGTTGGATATTCACCGCCACTATGCCTTTGAAGAAGATGGCAATGAGAAGGGCGCAGACTTACACCGTTTTAAAGCGGTAGAAATAGACCCAAATAAAGGAAGCGCAGCAGGTTACTTAGCTAAGTATGTGTCTAAGAACATTAACGGTAAATCACTAGAGAGTGGCATTCATGGTGAAGAACCAATAGAAGCCGCCGCTAGGGTTAATGCATGGGCGGCATGTTGGCGCATTAGGCAGTTTCAACAAGTGGGCGGGGCATCGGTCACCGTATGGCGAGAGCTTCGCAGGCTAAAGAAAGTTTGCCAGTTTGACGAAACTATCCAGCTAGCCTTTAAAGCAGCAGATACCGCCAATTGGAAAGAGTTTACCAAAGTAATGGGCGGTGTGTGGTGCAAGTTAGCCAACAGGCCGTTACGGGTTTACTACCAACAAACCGTAGATACTGAAACAGGCGAGTGCAAAACCAACGCCTATGGCGATGTATTTGTGAAACGGCTTAAAGGCGTGCTTTACCAAGGCTTAGAAATAGTAACCCGCCACTTTGAATGGCAGGTGGTTAGAAGCTCTAGCTCTTCGGCTTTACTTGGAGTTCTGTAAATAACTGTACTGACTACATTTAAAAGTCGGTTTTTGTTGCCACCTAACAACGTTAAGCAAAACTAAGTGTCTCAGGGGTTTATAAATTGATTGCAGTACACTCTACTGATAGAGTTGATAATTAATTTTATGGAGGCCTTATGAATAAGGGAAGTTTTTGCCATTTGCAGGGCTTTGAGCCTAGCGATAGAACGCTACGATACATAGAGCAGATGAACGATACCGTTGAGATGGCGAATTTGTTGGATAAGCTCATCAGCATCGTACCGTTTTTTCAGATATTTGCAGGTCGAGGCACCTATAAAACGGCAGAGTTGATCTCTACGGGTTATCAAATTACAACTTACAACTGGGAGTTGTACGCCAACGCTTTAAAAAGTATTCCCGAAATAAAACGGAAAAAGTTAGAAGACATTGCAGGCACCGCATCTATTTACACTCACGGTAAAGAAAGACGTTTTTGGGAGTGCGTATACAATGCTCTATAGGCTTAAATTATTAACAATGTGCTTAACTCTTACGTTTTCAGCGGCGGCTTCTTCAGCGTCTTTGCTTGTGAGTAATGAAGACCTAGCAAAAGATGTGGAGCTCAAGTACCAAGCTTTAAATGCTAAAACCCAGATTTGCAGAGAAAGCCGTAGAAGCCAAATAGAAGTAGATAAGCTAACCAGTATATGGTTTGCAGACTTATCATCAGACAGTAAAAAGGTAGTACTACTCATTGCCAGCCACGAAGCAATGGAGCGTTGTACTCAAGTTCAGGCCGATGAATACTCCCTTTCTTTAGTTGAGTACGCTGCTCAGACTGAAGATAAAATGCAACTCGAAGAGTGGCTTAAGTTAAAACAGAACTTTAAACCCGAAGAGCTAGCGAATGATATTGACGCGCTTAACTCTGAAGAGCTGATAGCTTCTCTAAAAGAGCCTCAGTTTGCTAAGCCCTTTGATTTAATCGCAGTTATTAAACAATTGAATCTATAACCATTGTGATAGTTTTTCTTATTTAGAATGCATGCGTTAGGGTTAATTTTCTAACGCATTTCTGCCCCATTACGTGTTTAAAAAGCTAAGCTTTGTGTTCTCTCTTCACTTAACTTTTACCAGTGCGTTGTATTATGAATCTGAGCCAGCGAGTATTAACCGTTTGCCTTTAATAACGAACGGCCGAACAGTTATCAGTATTGCCCACCGTTTAAATACCATTAAACATTGCGACCGAATATTTGTGATTGAGAAAGGACAACTGGCTGAAGAGGGGTCCCATAAGCATTTATTACCGCAGCAAGGTAGATATGCAAAGCTATGGTTGAGTCAAATTTTATAATCTACGTATTTAAAAAGGATTAACAATGAGTTATGTCAACGAACTAATAACACAAGAAATAGAAGATGAGATTTTTCGAGATGCTTCCTGTGACCCTTCTAAACTTTTTCTTTTGAAGCGTCGTAACTATTTTAGCACCAGAACTAAACGAGATTCTGCTAGGTCGATTGACCATAAAAAGCAAGCATATCTATTCCGAGCACCTTCAGTTGATATTAGAGCTATAGGTTACGAGTATTTCTTTTTCTATAGACAAAATATGTATCGAATTGCAAGAGAGCAGGAGAGCGAGCTATATATTTGGGAGACATTTACAGATAAGTCATTAAAAAAAGAGTTAGAAACTGAAGTTCTAAACGCTTTTGCCAACTTCCCACTAGACGGGATTATTAATAGCCGGTACATAGTTGGCGACTTACGCTTCAAAGTGGAGGGTAAATAATGAGTGATATGATCGAGACTATAACATTGGCCAACAATGCGCTTGACGACCTAATTGGTTTGACTTGTACCATTTTAGTTAAGCAACATTTCGATACCTGAATTATTTCAAAGATTGGTAAATGAGCAAGATCGCTGAGTCTCTTTTGTCCAAATGTCTGTAGGTACAAGAGATTCTGTAGTTATAAAAGTAAGCCTTTCTATACTGATTCGCCCCTCCTTAAATGTTGCTATGTTTAATCCCGTTCAAAAACCATGATTATTTATTGATGGATAACTTTTTAACTACTAGTGTTAATTGTTAAGAACTGCCCAAACAACGCTTACAATTTTGGTTATTCGTATATTAACGAGAACTGATGCTACACCTTTGGTGATAGAACGCACCTCGTGGACAGGAAACTTACATATGTATCTAACAAGAAATGTATCGTGTTTTTTCACTTCGATTTTAGTTTCAGCCGCTCTATTCGGATGCCGTTCTGACCCTTCTTTAACACAAGTCGTAAGCACTGATTGCTTTGGAGGGCCGGGGAGCGGTTGTACAGCGCAATGTTCAGGTTGGTACCCTGATTGGATTTCTGACGCCCCCATTGGAGACGATGTTGAAACATTCCAGTTAGCCCAAGGGTATTGGCTTGGTATTCCAGTAGTTGAAAACCAAGAAATTGTGCGATTTGACCCTCCTGAACCGAGCACTACCGCATCTTGGTTATCACATGATTTCCACTTAGGTTCAGAGCGACTCGATTATTTAAACGCAATTAAGAACTATGCATTTGCTGGAATGACATCTGTTGATTTTGTAGCGCAAAAAAACAACAAACGCCGTTGGTACCATGTACCAATGATGACGACAAGCCCTAACTCTAAGAGAGAGCCCTATCACGGAGTAACAAAAGAGCGCCTGCTAAGAGCTAACGAACATACGTGGATACAAAATAGCTCTAATGGATTAAGATCGTTCGCTATCGGTTACTATAATGCTTTAGGTAGTTATACGTTGGGACAGGTTTTTAACGACCCAAACCCAGCTTTAGCCGATCCATCAAAAGCCACATTTATCGATGGCACCATGGTATTTAAAATACTATTTGCAGAATATGACCCGTCTAAAATTGTCCCTGGTACAGATCCATTGGAAGGCTCACCTGAGTGGAGTGTTGTTGATGTAAGTACACCCAATGCCCCGCTAGTTAAGGTTAGATTGCTTCAAGTAGACATAGCGGTTAAAGACCCTCGTTCTTTGCAGACGGGGTGGGTATTTGCTACTTTTGTTTACGACAAGTCACTTCAAGGTTCAATATCAGATCCATGGCATAGACTTACTCCAGTTGGACTCCAGTGGGGCAATGACCCAGATGTCACCGCTTCTGGTGTAGGTGTAATTGATGAAACTTGGGTTAACCCAGAAGTTCCATCGATATATGGTTCAGTATTCGGTAGGCATGGTCGATTAAACGGACCAGTAGACAACCCTCGGTCGTCATGTATAAGTTGTCACTCGACTGCGCAAATGGTCTCAAATGTTACTCGTTCAGGGGCTTCTTATAGGGATTTCACTCGGGTGTCTATGGTTCCTCCGGCTAATTGTTCTAATACAGAGGACATGCTTTGGTTTCGAAATATTCAGGCTGGTACTCCATTTGGAGCAATAGACAACAATAACCAATGTGTTGCAGCATCGCCTAACTTAAATACACCTCCTTTATATTTTCTAGACTACTCCTTGCAACTACAGGTCGGCTTAGCATCATCCCTGTATTACCGGAACGCAAATCCTTGTGCAGCAATTGTTGCTGCGGCTGTTGACCGCTCTAATGAGAAAAAGTCTAGTGTTAAAAAGTCCAAGTCTGAAGGTAAGGATTTATACGAACGTGATTTTTCAAAGTTAGATTTGTCCAAGGCTCGATTAAAGTTACTAAAGTCTGACGTTACGAAGAAACCTATAGAATATGAAATAGAGCAACGCTAAAACGTCGCTTTTGTTATGGAGTAACTTGATGATTACCGGATACATTAAAAAGAAGTTCGGTATATTTTTGTATGCAATGCTGGCAGTTGTGTCTATCCAGTGTTTTGCCGATGTGGTAAGGCCTGATTAACCTAGACACTTTTCAGGTTAAAAAAAGCTTAACCGTAACTCGAAATTGCCCCAAAGTTTGTTGCGTTGATGGTTTAATAACAACTTAAATACTCGTATTCACCATATCAAAACTAATTTTTTTAGAAATCCCTCTCAGTAAGTCATGTGGATAATTGAACATTTAGGGCTTGCGATTTTCTCTCTGCAATTATCAAGTTCATAACTTATCATATTGCTTTTGTCATGCTGGTATACAAAATTTGAACTCTTACTATTGATAAAATAGAAAGAAAACATCAAAGTAGACAATGTGTTAGAGGTAAAACAGGAACAGACGAGAGGCTATATGTTATGACTATCTTGAAGACCGTTATCAGCTCACTCAGCTGCTAAAATAATCTACCTAGAAGAAAATAACTGTTGAAGCTTTAGTGAATCGATGGGCCTCTGCACTTACCCAAAATCGAAACGTTAATGGAGAAATTTGATGCGCAACATCATTATAAAACCTTCAGTCTTTCACAAGGTTATAGGTTTTTTTATTTTTGGTATCGGGGCCTTCGTAGCTATTGCACTTCCATTATTTTTGACCAAAGAAATCAACACATTAAACTTGGTGAAATTTCTAATTCTTAGTTTCTTCTATATGTTGTCTTTTATTTTATTGCTCATTTATTGGTATGTTCTTAAAACACTTCTTTATCCAATTGTGGCTGACCAAAGAGGAATAAGTTACAAACTAATACAAAGTAGAGAGTTTAACGGATTTATTCCTTGGAGTGACATTCGAAAAATCGACTCAGGCAAGAAGATGTCTAGCAGATATTTAGTAATTCACCTTAAAAAAGGAAAGGTTGCGACACCTATAGGAATTCATCGCAACCTATTTGGAAAGAAGCAAGTTAAATTTGAATTTAACGTATTTGTTTTTTGGCGAACATCCTCAGAGATAGCTGATTTACTGCAAAGCGTCAAATAATGGGCTAAGGCGCGTAACTAAGTTCCGTCCAGCTAAGCGTTAGACCAAACAATCTAAACGCCAACCATCCTCTGATTTAGTGGCCAAAATTGGTCTTCCACTGCAGTCGTCTATCCGACAGAGGCGTGTTAGCGAGTGCCGTAACTCGCCTTTGTCCATAGACGTATTACAGCGAACCATCGCAACGCGTTTGTCCATTTATAAGTTAGGGCTCATCTTCACGTTCAAAATGGCCTCAGACTCCTCTATCAAGTTCCATTTCGGATAAAGCTAAAAGTTCGTAAAATCCTTTTTAAGTCTAAATTTAGTCAATATTGCCTATTTTACACATTTTTCCGTGTGTAGCAGTGTGTGTAGCAAACACAAAAAAGCCAAAGTGAAGTTAAACACTTTGGCTTTTTAATCAATAGGTTATGAACAGGTGTTTAGTTCATGCCGTATTTTTTTAACTTCTTGCGTAAAGTACCGCGGTTGATACCTAACATGATTGAAGCGCGAGTTTGGTTGCCACGCGTGTATTGCATAACTACGTCAAGCAACGGAGCTTCAACTTCAGATAGTACTAACTCGTACAATTCAGACACATCTTCGCCATTTAACTGTGCGAAGTAGTTGCGCAATGCTTGCTCAACAGAATCACGCAATGGACGTTCTTTCACTTCAGTACTCGTAGCACTGCTAGTCATAGTAGAAAGTGTGTTTGTGGTGGTATTTGAATCAAACATACTTGACGCTCTTTTTAATTAATTAATGATCACAACTATTCGAAAAACTGCTCAATCGCGGACGTTTGTGCCAGGGCTGATTCAAGCTGGTTAAACTGGCTACGAAACTCGTCCGTGTCCGCTAATTGCTTCAAGTACCACCCCACATGTTTGCGAGCGATACGTACCCCTTGGTACTCCCCGTAGTGTGAATACAGGTTGTCTAAGTGGTGAAGCATTACTTCCTTCACTTCTTCGGCCTGTGGTGAAGCAATATGCTCACCAGTGCTTAAGAAGTGATTAATTTCTCTGAAAAGCCAAGGGTTACCTTGGGCTCCTCGACCGATCATGATGGCGTCCGCTCCAGTGTAGGCCAGCACATGCTTGGCTTGCTCTGGGGTGGTGATATCACCATTAGCCACAATCGGTATTGAGACTTCTTGTTTTACTGCTTTGATAGTGTCGTACTCAGCCAAACCTTTATACATACATGCTCGCGTCCGACCATGAATGGCTAAAGCTTGAATGCCAGCCGTTTCTGCAAGCTTGGCAATATGCAAAGCATTGCGGTGTTCTGGCGACCATCCAGTACGAATCTTTAAGGTCACAGGAACATCAACCGCCTGTACAACAGCATCAAGAATCTTTGCTACTAGTTCCGGTTGCTGTAATAGCGCCGAACCAGCCAGCTTTTTGTTTACCTTTTTCGCAGGACAGCCCATATTGATATCGATGATTTGCGCGCCATTTGCCACATTATGTTGGGCGGCGAGAGCCATCAATTCTGGGTCAGCTCCAGCTATTTGAACACTGCGTATGCCGCATTCATCTAGGTGAACCATACGATTTAGCGATTTTTGGCTATTCCACACCCGAGGGTTACTGGACACCATCTCTGAAACCGTAAGCCCTGCGCCTAGTCGCCAACATAAGCGGCGAAAAGGTTGATCAGTAATGCCAGCCATAGGCGCTAGTATCACCGGATTGTCCAGTTTATAACTGCCTATATTCATGACTCGCGTTCTTCTCAATCTCAGGGCGGCGTAGTTTACGACTTTTTTAGCACGCTGGAAAGGCTATATTTTGAACATTTTTCAAAAAAAAAGCTGGATTTTTAGTGGAGGAATATGGCAGCAAACCCTTTGAGATAGGGTTTGCCCCACTTTTTGGGGTAACTTAGCGTTTTGTGCCGCTTAATCGACACCATTCTTGATCGAGAACAACCGGATCCATATCGCACTGTGATTGATAAGCATCCACAACGGTGGAACTTTGTTCTTCTAGAATGCCAGATAAGGCAATTAAACCTTGCGGTTTTAGGTAGGCGAGTATTACTTCTGCCAATTCTTTAAGTGGCCCTGCGAGAATATTGGCCACTACGATGTCGGCTTTAAAATCTGTTGGTTGGTCTTTGGGTAGATATAGCTCGAGTTTGTCGGCAACGCCATTTCGCTCGGCGTTGTCACGGCTGGCAAGAATGGCTTGAGGGTCGATATCAATGCCGACGACGCGTTCAGCGCCAAGCTTGATAGCGGCAATCGCTAAAATGCCGCTGCCACAGCCAAAGTCCACCACTGTTTTACCGCTAAGGTCGAGCTGGTCTAGCCATTTTAAACATAGCGCTGTAGTGGGGTGAGTACCGGTACCAAAGGCAAGCCCTGGGTCGAGCATTACGTTTACTGCGCTTGGGTCGGGTACGTCGGTCCAGCTTGGGCAAATCCAAAGGCGCTTGCCAAACTGCATCGGGTGGAAGTCTTTCATCCACTCGCGTTCCCAGTCTTTATCTTCAAGTTGATCTAGCTTGTAGTTGCCATCGTCAATTATCAGCGCTTCGCGCAAGAACTCAAGAATAGGCACCATATCGGTGGTGGCGTCGTAAAGGCCTTGCACGTCGGTATCGCCCCATAACGGTGTTTCCCCTAATAAGGGCTCAAATACCGGTGTGTCGTGGCGGTCTAACAGGGTAACGGCTTGGCTACCGGTTTCCATTAGTATGTCGCCAATGGTCTCGGCAGTGTCTTTTGTGGCGTTAATTTTCAGCTGGATCCAAGGCATTGTCCGCTCCTCTAGAAGATTATGCGGCAAGTGTACTGGGTTAGATAAGGCTTAGCATTAAAAATATGCTAAGCCTTTAAGTGGCGGGTTTAACTGCTCGGGCTTAATCCGCGATGGCGGTATTTAGCACGCTTGTATAATAGCTGCAGGCCTCGGTAACAGGCCAGTAAGGCAAGTACAATGGAAGGTGCATTGAACACCACGCTAACAATTACCACCGCTACGGCTAAATAGAGAAAAGGAATAAATTCGTATAGAGGCTCTGGGATCACCTTCCGTTTACGTAGAAAGGATTTTTTAAATTTGTCGTAACGACGGTAGTTAGACCTAAGCACCCACACTAAGGCTCCCATGGCAAATAAAATAGCCCCACCTACATGGGCTAGCCAAGGCTCTAGAAACAACATGGAGCTGGTGCCTGCATACAAATATCCGCTAGGCAGTAATTCGTATATCGCTTTCGGTAACATGGTTGCCTCCATTGCTCTTAACATTCCATTAACTTATTAAGCATAGACTCAATGAAGAAATTGACCAAATAGTCTACTAATCTACTGTGCGATGTTTAGATGATTGGGCTGCTGCAGTTGTCATTTGCGCTTTTTGCCAAGCGTGTTGGCGGTACTTATGCCGCAAATACAGCAGCGAACAGCCACGATACATGCATAACATAGCGATGCCGTAAGCCAGTAAAGTAGATTGGGTAGAGGCTAAGCTTAGTGCTATTGCGATAAAGAAGAAGGGCATAAATTCGTACAAGGATTCGGGAATGGTAAAGCGTTTGCGAGAGTGGACCACTTGATCGTGGCGCCTAAAGTTGGAACGCATCACCCATATAAGCGCACCAAGGCAAAACAATAGGGCGCCACCAGCTACACCTAAGTTTGAGTCTATCCATAATACAGAGCTAGACCCTGCGGCCAAATACAGACTTGGCAATATTTCATATATTGGCTTAATGATCATGGTGTTACACGCTATTCCATTGAGTTTATCGGCTAAATTACCACTTCCCAAAGCATAACTTTGCTCTAATTAAGATGAACAAAGTGTAAGTCAAAATGAAGATTCTGCTTTTGTCCGTGAGATTAGCTTGCTTGTTTGCTGTAACAACTTGGTTACAGATTGAACGATATCTAATCCTTAAAAAAGTAAACTTTATGGTTTACTTTGTTTGATTTGAATGTAAACTCCTCGGTGTAATTTGTAGAGGTAGAGATGTTGACAATTCGACGTACCGTAATGAGTTTTTGTTTGGGAGGATTAATGAGCACTTCGATAGCACCCGTACTGGCGGCAGACAACAGCATATTTAATACCACACAGCTTGATGGCAAGTATCAAAACAGCCAAGCAAGCCCTGCCAACAGCTCGGCATGGGGAATTTTATGGCGTTACGTGACTGAGCGTCGAGTAGATGCCACGCCGACCAAAGCTATTCCAGTGTTGCCATTAACTGCTGCTTCACTCGATGCCTTGCCTGTAGAGCAAGATAGTGTGATTCGTTTCGGTCACTCTAGTGTTTACATGCTGGTGGGTGGGCAGCGATGGTTAATTGACCCGGTTTTTTCGCAGCGTACTTCGCCGTTTAGTTTTATTGGGCCAAAGCGCTTTCATCAACCCCCGCTAAATCTTAACGAGCTAGATAATATTGATGGGGTATTGATCTCCCATGACCATTATGATCATTTAGACAAATACAGCATTGGCCTATTAAAAGACAAGGTTAAGCACTTTGTAGTACCTGAAGGTGTTGATCAGCATTTAATTGATTGGGGCGTAAAGCCTGAGCGCATTCAACCTTTACGTTGGTGGCAATCTGCCGAATTTGGTGAGCTAAGCATTACTGCCACGCCAACCCAGCACTTCTCTGGGCGTGGATTATTCGATGGAAACCAAACCTTGTGGGCGTCGTATGTGATTGACTCTCCCAACAAACGGATCTTCTTTAGTGGTGATTCTGGGTACTTTGATGGTTTTAAGCAAATTGGCGAGCGCTTTGGTCCCTTTGATCTCACTATGATGGAAACTGGCGCTTATGATAAAGATTGGTCAGCGGTGCATATGACACCTGAACAAACGCTGCAGGCTCACCTCGATTTACGTGGCCAAGCCATGATGCCAGTACACAACGCTACTTTCGATTTGGCGTTTCATTCCTGGTACGAACCACTAGAACGCATTAGCGCGCTAAGCCAGCAAGCGGGTGTGGAGTTAGTGACACCAAAAATTGGTGAAGTTTTCAAAGTTGGCCAACACCAACCTACCGAAGCATGGTGGCGAGACTTAAAATAAGCACTTGGATTTACGCCAATAAAAAAGGCCCTAAGCATGCTTAGGGCCTTTTTAGTATCAGCTTGTTGCTTATTGCATGCCGAGTTTTTTCTCAAGGTAGTGGATGTTTGCTCCACCAAATTGGAAGTTTTCGTCTTGCATAATTTTTTGCTGAAGCGGCACGTTAGTTTTGATGCCGTCAATCACTAGCTCTGACAATGCGTTCTTCATACGAGCAATCGCTATGTCACGGTTTTCACCGTAAGTGATCAGCTTACCAATCATTGAATCGTAGTAAGGCGGCACAGAGTAGCCTGCATAAACGTGTGAATCCCAGCGAATACCCATACCACCTGGTGGGTGGAAACGGTTAATGCGGCCTGGAGATGGGATAAAGGTTTCCGCATCCTCAGCGTTAATTCGACACTCAATGGCGTGACCCGTTAGCTTCACTTGATCTTGGCTAAACGACAGTGGTTGGCCAGCAGCAATGCGCAGTTGCTCTTTGATTAAGTCGATACCTGTCACCATTTCGGTAACCGGATGCTCAACCTGAATACGGGTGTTCATTTCAATGAAGTAGAACTCGCCGTTTTCGTACAAGAACTCAAAAGTACCTGCACCACGGTAGTTAATTTCAATACAGGCACGAGTACAGCGCTCACCAATATTGCGACGCATATCTTCAGTGATGCCTGGCGCTGGCGCTTCTTCTACCACTTTTTGGTGACGACGTTGCATAGAACAATCACGCTCACCTAAATGAATTGCACCGCCTTGACCATCAGACAATACTTGAACTTCCACATGGCGTGGATTTTCTAAGTATTTCTCCATGTAAACAATATCGTTACCAAAGAACGAACCAGCTTCAGTACGGGTTAAATCAACAGAAGTATGTAGTTCTTCTTCTTTGTGAACCACACGCATACCACGACCACCGCCGCCGCCAGCAGCTTTAATAATAATCGGATAACCAATGCGTTTAGCGATGGCAGCATTTTGCTTCTCATCGGTGCCTAGTGGGCCATCTGAACCGGGTACACATGGCACACCGGCTTTTTTCATGGCTTTAATTGCTTCAACCTTGTCGCCCATCATGCGAATGGTTTCAGCTTTAGGACCGATGAAAACAAAACCACTTTTCTCAACTATTTCAGAGAACTCAGCGTTTTCAGACAAGAAACCGTAGCCCGGGTGGATCGCTACTGCATCAGTGACTTCAGCGGCAGCAATAATGCGCGGAATGTCTAAATAACTTTCCGATGCTGCAGGCTTACCAATACAAATTGATTCATCGGCTAACAATACGTGTTTTAAATCACGGTCGGCTGTTGAGTGCACAGCAACGGTTTTAATGCCCAGTTCTTTACAGGCGCGCAAAATCCGCAGGGCAATTTCACCACGGTTAGCAATAACTACTTTATCTAGCATACAAATGCCTCTTTATTCGATGATGAATAGCGGTTCATCAAATTCAACAGCTTCACCGTCGTCAACTAAGATGGCTTTTACTACACCAGCTTTGTCAGCATCAATCTGGTTCATCATTTTCATTGCTTCAATGATGCACAAGGTATCGCCTACGTTTACTTGCTGGCCTTCTTGCACAAACGGTTGTGCTTCAGGTGAAGATGAACGGTAGAAAGTGCCTACCATTGGCGATAGCATTTTGTGACCAGATGCCACAGCTTCGCTGGCAGCCGGCGCTGCAGGAGCATTAGCAGGTGCGGCAACTGGCGCTGGAGCAGCAATAGGTGCTGGGGCGTATACTGCTTGCGCTGCACCACTAAAATTACGGCTAATGCGTACTGCTTCTTCACCTTCAGTGATTTCTAATTCAGCTACACCAGATTCTTCAACTAATTCGATTAATTTTTTAATCTTGCGAATATCCATAAGGGCTCTCTTTATCGTATTAGGTTAATTAACAACTATTGCTGCAGCTTGTTTAAGGCTGCGGTCAAAGCAAATTGATATCCTTGACTGCCCAAGCCACAAATCACTCCCTCAGCTTTGTCTGCTAAGTAAGAGTGATGGCGGAAAGGTTCACGTGCATGCACGTTAGACAAGTGAATTTCTATAAAAGGAATATTCACACCGAGCAGAGCATCACGAAGTGCCACACTGGTATGAGTAAAAGCCGCAGGGTTGATGATAATGAAGTCAATCTCGCCCATGGCTTGATGAATGCGATTAATCAGCTCGCCTTCGATATTGGATTGAAAATCCTGAAGGCTAACACCCATGTCATGGGCTTGAATGCGTAGCTGCTCAACAATGTCGTCTAAACTCTGGTGACCGTAAACCTCGGGTTCACGCTTACCAAGAAGATTAAGATTTGGACCATTGAGTAACAAAATAGAGAATTTATTAGTCATTTTCGTTGAAAAGCCAGCTTAAATTATAGAACGTGTCGATTTCCGAAGGTTAGCACATTTATCAATGGTAAATGTGCTAAGTCATCGACATTTTCGGTAATTATAGTGTTTTCGCAGAAAATGGCAGCATTTTTCTGGTCTAATCAGTTCGTTTCGGCGAGAGGCTCTGTTGTTAGGTTACGTAGCCATTTCTTTTGGTTCATTCGCCAAAAGCACAACATAGCCTTAAATACTTCTTCGCTTAGGGCAATACAGAAGGCAGTAATTAAGCTCACATCAAACACAAAGATTGCGATAGACGTTAGCATTAAACCCACTCCCCATTGGCAGAAGGTATCCGACATTAAGCAAAAACCATTATCACCACCGCTACGTAAAATACCGTTAATTAGCACCATGTTGAAGATGCGTAACCAGGTAGAGGCGGCCAAAATTAGCACCAATTGTTGTGCGAGTTCCAAGGTTTCAGACTCTAGCGCGCCAAACAAGTTCAATAAAGGATAGCTTAATAGCCACACTGCAACACCAATAGCGATAGCGGCAATTGGGCTAACCAGTAAGGCTAAACGTGCATCAACCCAAGCTTGGTTAAATTGGTTCGCGCCTAGTTTATTACCCACCATAATGGAACAAGCAGCAGAAAAGCCCATGAAACAAGATATAGCCATGCCTTCAATAGGGCTGATCAAGCTCATTGCTGCTAAGGCATTGGTGCCCAGCTGACCATACAAGGTGGCAAATACAAATACACCGCTAGACCAAATGCTAAAGTTGATCACTAAAGGCAGTGCCAGCTTGGCGTATTTGTTTACTTCTGCGCGGCTAAATTGCCAAAAACCAATCATTGATACTTTTAGTAGTGGGTGCGATTGCCACCATAAACTGGTAACCAAAACCACAAGCTGCAACAAGCGGGCAATCACTGTTGCTACGCCTGCGCCAACAATGCCCATTGCAGGGATGGGTCCAAAGCCAAAAATAAGCACCTGGTTTAATAGAATATTAGCGACTACCGCAAAAATACTAATGTACAGCGGGAGTTTGGTATTGCCGCTAGCACGCAAGGCAGACTCAATCACAATCACGGGTAGGGTGAATAAGATCATCAACGCGGTGGCGCGAATGTAGTCACTACCAATGGCAACCAAGTGTGCGTCGCTGCTGCCCCATTGCATAATGGTGCTTGGGCTAAAGACCATAAATGCCAAGGTAGTAAGGGTAAAAATAAGCCCTGCATAAAACGACAGTGCCACAGTGCGGCCAATGGCGTTCCAGTTCTTAGTTCCCCAGTGCTGGGCACTTAAAATAGCGCAAGCAGTAGAAAAGCCATTCAAGATGACAATTGCCACAAAAAACGCACGACCAGCGTAACCTACTGCTGCCACTTCGGCATCACCTAAAGTAGCAACCATAAGTACATCCACTAGGCCTAACAGGCTTAGCAGTACTGCTTGTAAAGATATTGGCCAAGCTAGGCGCCAGAACTGCTCTAGCCATGAGCGATTCAATGTAATAGGAGATGCTTGCATAACAACCTCAAAATGTGACTTGCATCAGATAAAAGCTATCCGCTTGAAAACGGTAACCAGAAATTATGGACGCGATACTATCTTATATATAAGAACTTCCACATAATTGAAGCTATCTAGAATATGTTCAAAACTATCATTTATGAATGAGCAGCATTGGCAAGACAAGTTTGATATAGGCCCCGCCTGCGTTGAGCGCTTTTTAACCACCGAGCGTTTTTCTGAGCTGGCTAAGCTTCAAGTTAATTTAGCGGGGGTCTCTTATATTCGAGGCGAGTACTTCGTTAGTCGGCGAGCCCCGCAAGAGCACTCAATTTTAATTTCTATGGCGGGTGTTGGCAGTTTGCATACGCCAGAAGGACGACAACGCTTGGGACCCAATGAAGTGGTGATTCTGCCTGCAGGAACCGATTATTCGTTTAGCTTGGCGAGTCATTTTTGGCGACATAATTGGTTTCAGTTTTCGGCTGATATCTCTTGGTACCGTTTCCCTAAAAAAGCTAAGGTAATGAAGATTAACTCCAGCCAAAATATTGATAAGTGTTTGAAGCTACTGCTAGATGAGGAAGGTAAAACCAAGGCCGACCCACTGGTGGAATCTGCGTTAACCCAATTGCTTAAACGCTATTTATTGCAGCTGCTCAAACCTTTGAAGAACCAAGAGCCTAGTCCGTTGCATAATTTGGAGCAGCAATTGCGCTCTTCATTGCACTATCCGTGGACGGTGAGCGAGATGGCCCAGCGTTTATCGGTATCTGAAGCGCATTGTTATCGCTTATTTCAACAAGAGTTTAAATGTAGTCCTAAGCAATACCTTACCCGTTTACGCTTAGAGCATGGCAGCTATTTATTGCGCGAAAGCCGCTGGTCTATCGACGTTATCGCTAGTCAGCTGGGCTATCAAGACGGCTTTGCTTTTGCTCACCGCTTCAAAAAAAGCTTTGGGGTATCTCCGGGGCGTTATCGTAGGCAAAGCCAAGCTTAGCGTTAAGCATTATCGTTGTAAGCTGGCAGCCAATTTGGCCACACTCACTCGCTTAAAAGTGTCTAAAGTAAGTTCTGCCACTTGTTGCAACTGTTGTTGGCTTGCGCCGTTGGTGGCATGCACATTTAAACCTTGTAAAACGGTGGCAAGATAATGGGCTAGCGCTTCTGGGTCAGCATCTGGGGCTAAATCTTGCTCTTGTTGGGCGCGTTCGAAGCGTTGTTGAAGGGCAATACTGCCTTCGGCTCGGCGAGCTTTAAGAGCTTCCTTAATGGTGGCGGCCGATTCGCTGCAAGATAAGGCTCCTTGCACAATCACACAGCCTTGCGGTTGGTCTGGGTCGCTTAAGTTAGCCACCGCACCCTTCAACATAAAATCAACTACATCGTAAATGGTGGGTTGCTCGAGAGCGGGGTAAAAAAAGGCTTGGGGACGTTTTTCGTAGAGTTCTATCGCTTGCAGAAATAGTTGTTCTTTATTGCCAAATGCAGCGTACATACTGGGTTTATTAATGCCCATTGCTTGGGTGAGCTCATTGAGTGAGGCGCCTTCGTAACCTTTTTGCCAAAACACCTCTAGCGCTTTTTCTAATGCATCTTCTGCATCAAAACTACGTGGGCGACCGATATGCGAACAACATTTGGGAGACATTTTGTAACCTTGGTTTACTTTCTACGTTGATCATAGCTAAGCCAAATAGCCCTGTCTAGATATATGCATACCGACCGGTACAAAAAGTTCTTGATCTTGATCATGTTTCAGAACTAATATACCAAGCAGTACAAAACATCTAGTAATTATCAATTATTCATCACTTGAGGGATCAGAGATGGCTTCAGTTTTTGATTTAACAAAAATCATCGCAATAAGTGCATTAAGCATATCGTTAATTGGCTGCGGTAAACCCGAAGCGGCTACTCAGCAAACCCCTCCACCTCCCAGTGTAGATGTTGCAGAGGTTCTGCTAGAACAAATTACCGAAACAGATTTTTACACCGGTCGCTTACAAGCTCCGCAAACCGTAATGGTGGTACCGCGTGTATCGGGCTATATCGACCAAGTGTTGTTTAATGAGGGCAGCGTAGTAACAAAGGGCGAAGTGCTATTTAAAATAGACAATCGTATTTTTGCTGCTGAAGTTGAGCGTTTAGAAGCCGAATTAGTAAGCGCTAAAAGTAGCTTAGATTTGGCGAAAAAAGGCTATAAACGGGCCCAAGCCTTGAATAAGAAAAATGCTATCTCAGATGAAATTTTGGATAGTCGCTTCTCTGCCAGGGAGCAAGGTGCAGCGGCAGTAGCCTCTATCACCGCGGCCTTATCTCGCGCTCGCCTTGATCTAGATTTTACCGAAGTGCGCGCTCCTATCGCTGGTCGGGTCTCTAATGCGCTGATCACCGAAGGTAACTATGTAAACCTAGGTTCAAGTCAGTTAACCCGGATTGTATCTATCCAGCATATGTATGCTTATTTTGACGTGGATGAACAAAGTTTTCTTAAATACCAAGAGCTGAACAATGTGATTCCATTGTCTGACAGTCAAGATTCGATTGCCGCTGTGCAAATGGCCTTGGCCGATGACAGTGTATTTAAACACTTGGGTAAAATTGACTTCATTGATAACGCTTTAACGGGTGCAACCGGCACCATTCGCCTACGTGCTCGCTTTAACAATCAAACTGGCGAATTACGCCCTGGTATGTTTGCTCGTTTGCAAATTGCCGGCAGCAGCCGTTACCAAGCGGTGTTAATTGATAACAAAGCGGTAGGCACTGACCTCAATAACAAGTTTGTTCTGGTATTGGACGACAATGACCAAGTGCAATACCGCCCCGTGGTATTAGGCGAGCAAATCAATGGCTTGCGAATTGTGTCGCAGGGTTTGTCTGGTTCAGAGCGGATTGTGGTTAACGGCATTCAACGAGTGCGCCCACAAATGCAAGTTACCCCGGTACCTGCCAGCATGGCCAGTGATGAAGTCATATCGGAGCTTCGTCAGTCTCAGCGTTTGTTAGAGCAGCAGCATCAACAGTTAAGTCTTAACGCCAAGTTATCAGCTCAACAAGGATAAGTTAGCTTATGTTTTCTCAGTTTTTCATTAAACGGCCGATCTTCGCCGCAGTTATCTCTTTGCTGATGTTTATTGGTGGAGCAATTGCAGTGTGGCAACTGCCGATTACCGAATACCCTGAAGTAGTGCCGCCTACCGTAGTAGTGACTGCAAATTACCCGGGCGCTAACCCTAAAGTGATTGCCGAAACCGTGGCTTCGCCGCTGGAACAGGAAATTAATGGCGTAGAAGATATGTTGTATATGTCTTCGCAGGCGACCTCTGATGGCCGCATGACTCTGACGGTGACTTTTGCCATTGGCACCGATGTAGACCAAGCACAAAGCCAAGTGCAAAGCCGGGTCGACCGGGCTACGCCGCGCTTGCCTTTGGAAGTGCAGCGCTTAGGTGTTGTGACCGAAAAATCGTCACCCGATTTAACCATGGTGGTTCACTTAAGTTCGCCAGAAGATCGTTATGACTTGTTGTACTTGTCTAACTATGCGGCGCTTAACGTAAAAGATGAACTGGCCCGTATTGAAGGGGTAGGCGCGGTGCGCTTGTTTGGCGCTGGCGACTACAGCCTACGTATTTGGTTAGACCCTAATAAAGTGGCTTCGCTGGGGCTTAACCCTAATCAAATCATCGCTTCTATTCGTGAGCAAAACCAGCAAGCGGCCGCCGGTAGTTTGGGCGCTCAGCCTAGCGGTGAATCTGATTTTCAGATACTGATTAATGTAAAAGGCCGTTTAAATACCACCGAAGAATTTGAAGATATTATTATTAAAGTGGGCGATAACGGTGAAGTGAGTCGGCTTAGAGATGTTGCCCGAGTTGAGCTTGGCGCAAGCAGCTATGCCTTACGTTCGTTGTTAGATAATAAAGACGCCATTGCTATTGGGGTATTCCAAGCTTCTGGCTCGAACGCGATTCAAATATCTGAAGACGTACGCGCTCGCATGGCTGAGCTGGAAAAGAGTTTCCCGCAAGGTTTGAGCTACGACACGGTATACGATCCCACGGTATTTGTTCGCGGCTCGATAGAGGCGGTAGTCAAGACCTTGTTTGAAGCAGTACTACTTGTGGTGCTAGTGGTGGTGTTATTTCTGCAAACTTGGCGTGCGTCGATTATTCCGTTGGTGGCGGTGCCTGTTTCTTTGGTAGGTACCTTTGCCTTTATGCACCTAATGGGTTTTTCGCTGAATGCCTTGTCGTTGTTTGGTTTAGTGCTGGCGATTGGTATTGTGGTGGATGACGCCATTGTGGTGGTTGAAAACGTTGAGCGAAACATTGCTGAAGGCTTAAGCCCGGTGGCTGCGACTCAACAAGCGATGAAAGAAGTGACCGGCCCGATTGTAGCAACTACTTTAGTGTTGGCAGCGGTGTTTATTCCTACCGCGTTTATGTCGGGATTAACCGGACAGTTTTATAAGCAGTTTGCCTTAACCATTACTATTTCTACCTTTATTTCGGCGATTAACTCATTAACACTGAGCCCAGCCTTATCTGCGTTATTGCTGAAAGGGCACGACCAGCCGAAGGATCGCTTAACCCGTATTATGGATAGTCTGTTTGGTCGATTTATCTTTGCACCGTTTAACCGTGTGTTTGATAAAGGCGCGAATGCTTACGGAAGTATTATCAAAAAGACCATTCGTTTGTCAGCCTTGGTCGGTATTATTTACGTAGGCTTGTTAGGCTTAACCGCTTACCAGTTTGATACCACGCCAACCGGTTACGTACCGGGGCAAGACAAGCAATACTTAGTGGCCTTTGCTCAATTGCCAGACGCGGCTTCGCTAGAACGTACCGAAGCGGTAGTGAAACAAATGTCGGAAATTGCCTTGGCGCAACCGGGTGTTGAGCACGCAGTCGCCTTTCCTGGCTTAAGCATTAATGGTTTTACTAATAGTCCTAATAGCGCGATTTTATTCACGCCCTTGGCTGATTTTGACCAACGTAAAGATCCAAGCTTGTCGGCTAATGCCATTGCTGGTGCGCTCAATCAACAATTTGCCGGTATCCAAGAAGCCTTTATTGCGATATTCCCACCGCCACCGGTACAGGGGTTAGGCACTATTGGCGGCTTTAGGTTACAAATTCAAGATAGAGCTAACCACGGTTATGAAGAGCTGGCTAATGTCACTATGCAAGTGATGCAAAGAGCCTGGGGCACACCAGCGTTAGCAGGAGTATTCTCTAGCTATCAGGTTAATGTTCCGCAGCTTGATTTGGATTTAGACCGAACTAAAGCCATGCAGCAAGGCGTGTCGGTAGACGAAGTATTTTCTACCTTGCAAGCTTATATGGGGTCTACCTACGTGAATGACTTCAATAAGTTTGGCCGTACCTATCAGGTAAACGTGCAAGCCGACGAATCGTTTAGGCAATCGCCAGAGCAAATTAGTCAGCTTAAAGTACGCAATATTGATGGCGCCATGGTACCGCTGGGCTCATTTGTTGATGTGGATTATGTAGCAGGCCCAGACCGGGTGATGCACTACAACGGCTATACCACCGCAGAAATTAACGGCGGCCCAGCGCCGGGTTACAGTAGTGGTGAAGCGCAAGCGGCTATCGAGCAAATATTGGCGGAAACACTACCAATAGGCATGACTTACGAATGGACCGAGCTAACTTACCAACAGAAGCTGTCGGGTGATACTGCCATGCTGATTTATCCGCTGGTGATTATCTTGGTGTTTATGGTGTTAGCGGCACAATACGAGAGCTTACGTTTGCCAATGGCGATTATTCTGATCATTCCAATGACCCTGTTATCGGCGATTAGCGGAGTATTACTGTGGGGCGGGGATAACAACATCTTCACCCAAATTGGCTTAATTGTACTGGTTGGCCTCGCGACCAAAAATGCCATTTTGATCGTTGAGTTTGCCAAAGAGCTGCAAGACCAAGGTCGAACCGTGATGGAAGCCGTATTAGAAGCTTCTCGCTTACGTTTACGCCCGATATTAATGACTTCAATTGCCTTCATTATGGGAGTGGTACCGATGGTGTTCTCTACTGGAGAAGGGGCCGAAATGCGCCAAGCCATGGGGGTAGCGGTATTTGCCGGCATGATCGGTGTGACGGTATTTGGACTGTTACTCACGCCACTGTTTTATTACTTGCTGGCCAAGCGTACACCAAAGCCCTCTTTGCAGGCTGAGCTTCCGCCTGTCGCCGCTGAGGTATTGGCAACTAGATAAGCTGAAATGGAAGTAAAAGAAACGCCGCTACTGATTAGGTCGCGGTGTTTCGATATAAAGTTTTATCAGCGTTCAGGAGTTAATACCAAACTGTTTAGTTAAACTTGGCTTTCAGCCAATAACAATAGTTAACAAAATTGCAGCCCCATCTATCCTTATAACGAAAATACTCCCGCCTTATTTTCATCACCAAATTACGTTTAGAACGAGCTTCAGTGCCTCCGGTTTTGAAAATTTCGGAATCCTTCATACGCTGCACAACAAGAGGAGGTTCTAACCCATATTGCAAAACCTTGCTAAGGTGTTCTTTCTCCATATAGTCGTCAACTGGCCATAACCAAGTTTGACCATTTTCGACAAACCGTTTAGCTGCAGTTGGACTCAAAACATAAGCATGGGCACATTCACTATGGCGCATATACTTTACGATATGTCTCTCGCCAACTTGTTGCTCTGTAATATATTTTCCCGCTACCCATAGGCTACGTAATCGAAGTCCTCGGCCTATTTTTAAAAATTCATAACGTGGAATAAGTTTTGAAAATTCTGGTAGCCAGCTTGCGAAGTCATCTGGTAAAACAGCATCGTCTTCAAGCACAATAATTGGTTCATTCATTTCAATACATTGGAGCCACAAACTAAAATGACTCGCAAAGCAGCCTAACTCACCGTTATTTATCCCGATACCAGATCGCCATAATGCGGTTTCTTGATCAAAGTGTTTAAACAAAGGGTGTTGATGTTCTGAGCCGTCCACAGCATCAAAAATTTCAAAGTCTAGTCCTAGTTCATTCAAGCGAAGACTAATTTCTTCTCGACGGACTACCGAGCGTTTTAGGCTGATAACAAAAATTTTCATCTAAGTAGGTACTTCATGCGAGGATAAATTTAAAAAGTGTAAACATTTCAGTTTTGAGATGATACTGGAAAGTAAGCGGAATAAGAGATCATTAGAATTAAATATAACAATTGCTGTGGAGGAGGATGTTAAATTGCTCATTACACTATTAATAATTTACTATTTTTAGAAATATTAAATATTTAAAGTAATGAGTACGCTGAATTGTCAACAGTCGCATTATTGGCCGCTAAGTAAGTTGAAAGTAAAATAATAAGACGCCGCTAGCGGTTAGAGAGCGGCGTTTTATTATAGTTATTTATTCGCTTTTGGCTGCTAACATCTCGTCTAGCCCACCACCATTTACCACTTGCTGATAACCCATTGCTTGTAATACCTGCAAGGCGTAACCAGAGCGGTTACCTGAGCGGCAATATACAACGATTGGCTGGTTCTTATCTTTAGTCACTGAAGCAATTTGCTCTGCAATTGCGGTATGTGGAATGTTATAAGCCTGCTCAATATGACCTTGGGAAAACTCTCCTTCGGTGCGTACATCAATCAATAGGGCTTGTTGTTTAAGTACATTTTGCCAAGCTGTATCTGCGCGTTCCGTCGCCTGAGCCCCGGTAATGCTGAAAATACTGCAAAGCCATAAACAGCTTAATATTCGAATCATCTTCATAATGTTCCTTGTAATGAAGTTAATTTCTGCATCGGTCTAGTTCACAGTAGTGTATCGGCACAGCTTGCTTAATATTTTGATCTAAATTCGCTAGCTGGACAGTTCTTAATCAGCATACACAAAAAAGCCGCTAATTTAGCGGCTTTTTTAATCAGCGCTTAGGCTGCGTTAGATTTTTCTTCTATTAGCTTATCGACTACAGACGGATCGGCAAGGGTTGACGTATCGCCCAATGAGTCGGTTTCATTGGTGGCAATTTTACGCAAAATACGGCGCATAATCTTACCTGAACGGGTTTTTGGTAGCGCTTCTGCCCAGTGTAAAATATCGGGGGTTGCGATGGGGCCAATCTCTTTACGTACCCAAGCTTTCACTTCTTTGTGAAGCTCGGCGCTGGCTTCTTCACCCGCCATGAGGGTGATGTAAGCGTAAATGCCTTGGCCTTTTATTTCGTGTGGAACACCCACAACGGCTGCTTCAGAAATCTTAGGGTGAGCTACCAGTGCGCTTTCAATTTCAGCGGTGCCCATGCGGTGACCGCTTACGTTTAACACATCATCTACACGGCCGGTAATCCAAAAATATCCATCTTCGTCGCGGCGCGCACCATCTCCGGTGGTGTAAGTGCCTGGGAAGGTCGAAAAGTAGGTTTGCTCAAAGCGTTCATGGTCACCGTATACGGTGCGCATTTGCCCTGGCCAACTGTCTTTAATAATCAGGTTGCCTTCGGCAGCGCCTTCTAGTTCATTGCCCTCGTTATCAACCAAAGCGGGCTGCACACCAAAAAATGGGCGAGTTGCAGAACCGGGTTTTAAGGCCGTGGCGCCTGGTAGTGGAGTAATTAAAATGCCACCTGTTTCGGTTTGCCACCAAGTATCTACAATGGGGCAGCGCTCGTCACCAATAGTGCGGTAATACCATTCCCAAGCTTCTGGATTAATCGGTTCTCCTACCGAGCCCATAATACGCAAACTGCTGCGTTTGGTACCTTCGATAGCGGCGTCACCTTGCGCCATTAGTGCTCGAATAGCGGTGGGAGCAGTGTACAAAATTGTCACTTGGTGTTTGTCACATACTTCGCTCATACGTGCTGAAGTAGGGTAATTTGGCACACCTTCAAACAAAATTGTGGTGGCGCCGTTGGCCAGTGGTCCATAAACCAAATAGCTGTGGCCGGTAATCCATCCTACATCGGCAGTACACCAGTAAATGTCGCCAGGGTGATAATCAAATACGTATTTAAAAGTCATGGTGGCGTAAAGTAAGTAACCGCCAGTGGTATGTAATACGCCTTTAGGTTTGCCCGTTGAGCCCGAGGTATACAAAATAAATAGTGGGTCTTCGGCATTCATTGCTTCTGGTTCGCAGTCACCAGCTTGATTCTCGGTAATTTCATGCCACCACACATCGCGACCAGCATGCCAGTCTACCGAGCCTCCGGTGCGTTTAAGCACTACGACACTTTTAACAAAGGCACAATCTGGGTTTTCTAAGGCTTGATCTACGTTGGCTTTGAGTGGAACGCCTCGGCCACCACGTACTCCTTCATCGGCGGTAATCACGTATTTGGAGTTTGAGTCGATGATTCGGCCCGATAGGGCTTCTGGAGAAAAACCACCAAACACAATAGAGTGCACTGCACCAATGCGGGTACAAGCTAACATGGCAACGGCAGCTTCTGGCACCATTGGCATGTACAAACATACCACTTCGCCTTTTTTCACACCTTGTTCTTTTAGCGCGTTAGAGAATTTACATACCTGCTCATACAGTTCGTTGTAAGTGAGCTTGCTGTCTTCTGCTGGGCTATCGCCTTCCCAAATGATCGCTACTTCATCACCTCGTTCTTTTAGGTGACGGTCGATACAGTTAGCGCTGACATTTAGCAGGCCATCTTCAAACCACTTAATGCTGACATGGCCTGGGTCGTAAGAGGTATTTTTTACGCTGTTAAACGGTTTGATCCACTCGAGTAACTCACTACCGTGTTTACCCCAAAATTGGTCTGGCTGAGTAATAGACTCTTGGTACATGTCTAAGTACTGTTGGTCGTTTAGTAGGCAGCTTTCTGCAATATTAGGTTTAACCGGGTACAGCTTCTGTTCACTCATGTTCCTCTCCTTGCTTCCTCTTATCGAGGCGGGATATCGTCAATGACGTCTCGGATTTGGTTCTAGACTCGCACCGACATAGGTTGTCGACAATTAGACTTTTGGTTAATTATTTGTGAAGAATAGTAAAATGCTTTATTAATCAAAGTGATTTTTTCTGTTGCGAGGTCAAACTGAGAGGCGGCTCACGGCGCTTGAACACTAAATGGTTAGTGCTTCTGGTCAGAGTTGTTATAGCGGAAAAGGGAAAGGAGAAACCCCAGCGCGTAGGCTGAGGTTTGAAACAGCTTACTCGCTGTAGTTGGCAGGCATACCTTCTTCGGTAAGGCTTAGTACTAGCTTACCGTTAACAATGTTGGCGTTGTTTGGCGAGAACGTCACTAAATTTGAATCAAAACCCCAGTCGCCTTTGCCCCAGCGTTTTTCGTCAAAGTTGTTGAAGTCATCACGCCAAGACAGCGAAAACTGGCCGTTGTCTTGGTATTCGTAGTATTCCATCCAATCAACCACTTGGTGTAGCGGTAAGCTGCTTGCTTGGAATTGTCCTACCCAGCCAATGGCTTCGGAGATCCAAATATTCATTCGGTAGCTTTGTGGTATATCACGCATCGCAATCACTTGCTTAGAGCCGCTGTCGTGGCGAACGGTTTCTCCGTCTACTTGCCAAATAATCTCGTTGGGTGTCCAGGTGATGGTGTATTCAACAAACTCTTCAAGTTGAGGAACATTGTGTTTCTTTTCACTGTGTACACGTTTGTTCACTTGGCCAGTGATCAAGTTAGTTTGTAATTGGTTTGGGGTTTTACCAATGGCTTCAAAGTCGATTTCGCTCCAAGGGATCCCTTTGCCTTGCCAAGATTCGTTATCGTAGGTAAAAAATGACGATACCACACCAGGGCTAGACACTAGCTTCATGCGAGTAACAAATTTGCCGTATAAGACTTTGTCGTTACTATAAACCTCTGCCCCAAACAGTGGTTTGTCGCTGCGATTTAATGCGCCGGTTTGTGCATGTGTATCTTGGTTGGGTTGTTCTGCGACAGCACATGCCGAGAGGGCTGCGGAAAGTAAGGTGAGTAGGGCGATTTTTTTCATGAATTGTTCCATACATCATAATAATTGCCCTCAATTTAGCGGCTTGAAGAGGATCTCTCCAGCGCTATATTGGGTCACTTTCTCAGCCTGTGAGTAAGCGCTAGTTTGTTGAAATAACGATGAAATGCTTTGTCATTTTTAATACAAAAAATGGCACTTATGCGGAGATAGCTTGTGGGATTGCGTGAGTGGGGCGAGGGCCAAACTGCAGCCGCAGATAAATCATTGCCGCAGTAATTGCGTCGTCAATGGCTTGATGGCGGCCAGACAAGGGGATTCCCAAGGTTTGGCAAATATGGACCAAGTCCAAGTTGGGGCTAATACCTACGTGGTCTACATGCACTTTGTCGGCAAACATGCGGCCAACATCGATTAAAGGATTGACCAGCTTAAAGCCATACAATTGGCGACAAAAGCGATTAAGAATGCGTTGGTCGTAAGCTATGTTGTAACCCACTATTGGCCTTGGGCCTATAAAATCTAGCAGTTTGGGCAGTGCTTCTTCTAGCTGACTCGCTTGCTCTAAATCGCTGTGGCGTAAGCGGTGAATTTTTATCGAATCGGCGGCTAATTTCTCTGTGGAGCGCACTTTTACATCGAAACATTGGCTCGACAAAATGCGCTGCTCGCGAATAATGACAGCACCAATAGAAACAATGTCAGCCTGCTTGGTATCTAAGCTAGTGGTTTCTAAATCTAAGGCAACAAACTCTGGACCACGGTAGTACTGAAACAGCGTGGCAAAAGGGCTATCTCGATATTTTCGTTGGTAAAGCAAACGTTGCAACATCGAACTACCTAATAATCGCGAATATTAAAGTGTAGGGCTAATAACTGTTTAAACTTCTTCACCACATGCAAACCATGGCGCAATAAATCCCGTTGGCTATGATTAAGTTGGTCTACTTTTAGTACGTGATAATCTTGGTTCTCATCTACTGGGAATAGTTGCTGGATGCGCAGTTTAAAGAACAACAGTAAAGCTTCTTTAAGGTTAGCAGCGGTATCTTCGTCTAGCACTTTTAGCAAGGCGAGTTGTTCGATTCGCTCAAGGGTATTGGTGGGGGCTATCGAGCCCTCTAAGGCGAGCGCTCTTACGCCATGTACGATGGGGAAAATACCGCCTTTTTTAATATCTAAACCTGCTTGTTTAGACTTGATATTGCCAAACAAGGTTAAAGGAGTATGAAACTTAAGGGCCGGCTGGGCAAAAAACGCCAGGGTTACACTGCGATTAGCCATTTGTGCCATTAAGTCTTTTCGCAAACGCCGCAGTAGGCTTTTATTACCGGCAATGGCGTGGGCGTCAATCACAATGGCTAGGTTCATCATTGCATCGCCGTGGCCTGTTTCTATCCATTTAGCAATGGTTCGGCTCCATTGGCTTTGCTGCTGCACCCATTGTGTGTTGTTCACCATTATGTTGCCAGGGCAGGGCGGGTAGCCTAATTCAAGCAAGTATTCGCTAAACTGATTAAGCTGCTGTTGTTTCTCTGGCCAGTCGTAGCCATCTTCTATCACCAAGCCGTTGTCTTGATCAGTTTTTACTATCTGTTCTCCGCGGCCTTCGCTGCCCATTACCATTAAACAAATATGGTTGTGATGTTGCTGGGGAATACTTAGCTCAAATACGCGGCTAATAATCTGCTCATTCATGGTGGCTAGCAGCTTCATAATAAACAGGGTTCGAATACCGTTGTTACACAGATTTTCTACCAAAGTATTGAGGGTATGTGCGGCTTCGCTCAGCTCTTCAATGGTAGAGGCGCGGGCAATGCGCAGAGCCAATACGTGTGAATGGGTAGAGAACAGGCTAAGCAGGTGGGCCATTTCGAGTATGCCAATGATCTTCTGCTTATCCTTCACCACTACTCGTTCAATGCTGTTGCGAGTCATTAGCAGCATGGCGTTAAATAGAAAGTCACCTTTGTTTACGCTAATCAAATTAAAGTTAGCTAACTGACAAACTGGCGTGTCTAAAGATTGCTGCACTAGTACGGCTGCGTGCAGTAAATCGGTACCGGTTAGCATGCCAAAACAGCCATCGTGATTCACCAGCAGTGATTCCAATTTTTGCTCGCGCATAATTAAAGTGGCTTGTTGTAGCGAAGTTTCTCCCTCTATCACAACTGCGGGCTGCACATTGCGTTCATCAATAGTGGTAAGAATAAATTCGGCCAGGTTTTTGTTACCTTCGCGCGATTCAACCAATTGATGGCGAGTGGCTAAATCTCGTTGAAAGTAATCACCAAAGTCACTGTTTTCACTCACCAGTTGGCGAAATATTTGGCTGGGAAGGGCGTAACAAAGGCTTTCTTCTAGGGCGATGTAATCGTGTTTGGCGTAGCCGCCAAATTGTGAGCGAACATCAAACCAGTCTTCTACGGTGTAGTGGGCAAATACTTCATCATTATTGTCGGCACGCTCTTCTACTTGGCCTTTTATTACAATGAATAAGTCGGCGGCGAGTGCGCCCGCAGTAACAATTTTTTGCTGGCTTTGAAAATAATGAATATCTAGGTTGCTAGACACAAGGTCACGCTGCTTAGGCTCAAGCTGATCAAAGGGCGGGTGCTGAAAATTAAAGTCTGAGCTCATTGCCTCACCTAGCAGTTCGGTAAATTAATCACAGTTAAGCTTGTTCT
This sequence comes from Agarivorans sp. 2_MG-2023, assembly GCF_030548085.1. Classification (NCBI taxonomy): domain Bacteria; kingdom Pseudomonadati; phylum Pseudomonadota; class Gammaproteobacteria; order Alteromonadales; family Alteromonadaceae; genus Agarivorans; species Agarivorans sp. 2_MG-2023. The sequence goes on along the minus strand of NZ_JAUORQ010000010.1, from coordinate 78,566 downwards.
TTTTTGCTAACGTAACCAAGGCGACTTTAGTCTAAACGTGCTCACAACACGGGTTTAACAGAGTAAAGTGGGCTGATTGAGCACTCGAACAGAATGCAGATGCTTACTCTAAGTGACTCATGAAATTGGGCGGTTCTATCGTTAATTTGCGGTAGATGATCAGTAATAAATCATTTTGGAAAATGAAAGTCTAGGAAACGGATTTTAGATGCAGATAGTGAGTGAAGGTTGGTTAGTGATTCCCTTGTCTTTGGCATACCTAGGGCTATTGTTTGTTATTGCCTACTATACCGATCAAAACTCTAGTGCTCGCTTACGCTGGCAACCCGCGTTTTATAGTTTTTCTATTGCAGTGTATTGCACCTCGTGGACCTTTTACGGCACGGTGGGGCAGGCCAGCGAAAACTTCCTGTCCTTTATTCCCATTTATCTTGGCCCTGTGCTGCTATTTATATTTGGTTGGAAGCTGCTTGCGCGAGTGGTTTTGATCGCCAAACGCGAGCATATCACAACCATTGCCGACTTTATCGCGGCACGTTACGGTAAGTCTCAAACCTTAGCAGTGGTCATCTCACTGATTTGTATCATTGGTGTATTGCCTTATATCGCCCTGCAACTCCGCGCCATTGTTATGGGCTTGGATCTGTTTGGTGGCGAAGCCATGCGCGAAGCGGTGGGTAAAGGCAGCAGTTCGCAAATCGCCTTATTTGTGAGTATCGCTCTGGCGATATTTACTATGTTATTTGGCACTCGTCATATTGATGCCACCGAGCACCACCGTGGGGTAATTGTGGCGATTGCGTTCGAATCACTAGTAAAGCTGGTGGCCTTTGTATGCGTTGGCTTGCTGGCTGTATCAATACTCTGGGACTTACCGCTCGATGCTCAGCAGGCTGTGGGTGAGTCATTCACTCTTAAGTGGCAAGAGATTAGCTTTGCCGATGTTAGCGATTTGATTGTGGCAACCTTGCTGGCTATGTCGGCGGTGATTTGTTTGCCCCGACAATTCCACGTGACAGTGGTTGAAAACAACCAAGTTAATGATTTAAAAACGGCTCGCTGGTTATTCCCAACTTACTTAGTGCTGTTGGCCATTTTTGTATTGCCCATCGCCTTTGCGGGTGACTACTTGTTACCGAGCAATACCCCTGCCGATAACTACGTGATTAGCTTGCCATTGGCGGCCGGCCAAAACATATTGGGTATGGTGGCCTTTTTAGGTGGCACCTCAGCCGCAAGCGGCATGGTGGTGGTGTCTACCATTGCTTTGGCGATTATGGTGAGCAATGATTTAGTGCTGCCTCTACTGCTTAAACAAGGTGGCTTAAGCCGCCGTAACTTTGCCCAGTTTAGTGAATTACTGCTAAACGTGCGTCGAACCACCATTTTAGTCATTTTACTACTGGCCTGGGGCACCTTCTTAATGTTGGGTGAGATTAGCAATCTTGCCGATATTGGCTTTTTGTCTTTTGCCGCCATTGCCCAACTGGCTATACCTCTAATTTTTGGCTTGTACTGGCGCGAAGGTAATCGCACTGGCGTGTATGCCGGTTTGTTAGTGGGAATGAGCTTGTGGTTGCTCAACCTGCTAAATATGACCGATAGTTTGAACCCACTTATTTTTAATCAATGGATTGCCGATTGGTTAAGTGCGCCGCAGTTACAGGGCCATGCGCTTATCTCTAATCAAAACTGGGGCATATTACTGAGTTTGTTAGGAAACTTGTCGGCCTACATTTTAATTTCTAAGCTATCTAGCCCAGCGGTATCAGAGTGGCTGCAAGCCAGTAACTTTGTTGGACAACCGGGTAAGAGCGATGACGCTGGCGCGCTCTACCAATCGAAAGTGAGCGTAGAAGAGTTACACATGCTGGCGTCGCGCTTTTTGGGCACCCAACGTATTAGTGATGCCTTTGGTAAATATGCCACCTCACGTGGCGTAGAGTTAAACCCAAACCAGCAAGCACCGGTAGAGCTAATTGCCGAAACCGAGCGTATGTTAGGCGGTGTATTTGGCTCTTCTTCGGCGCGTTTAGTATTAGGCTCTGCCTTGCAAGGTAAGCAAGTTCAGCTAGAAGAGTTTGCTTCTATCGCCGAAGAAGCCTCTGAACTCTTACAGTTCAACAAACACCTGCTACAAGGTGCTATTGAGCACATTGACCAAGGCATTGCTATTGTTGATCAAGAGCTCAAACTGGTCTCGTGGAATCGTCGCTATACCGAGCTCTTCGACTTCCCTAATGGCATGATCTCAGTCGGCCGGCCGATAGAAGATTTAATTCGCCATAATGCCGTAAACGGTTTATGTGGCCCTGGCGATATTGAAGAGCATGTTGAGCGGCGGGTAGAGCATTTACGCCGTGGTAATAGCCACACATCATCGCGGATCCGCCGTGATGGGCGGGTGATTCAAGTGCAGGGAAACCCTATGCCTAATGGTGGCTATGTGATGACATTTAGTGACATTACCACCTTCCGCCAAGCCGAAGATATGCTTAAACAGGCCAATGAAATTCTAGAAGCTCGAGTGGCACAGCGTACTCAGCAGCTTTCATCAATTAACCAGCAGCTAGTACATGCCACTAGCTCTGCCGAGCAAGCTAACCAATCTAAAACTCGCTTCTTGGCTGCCGTTAGTCACGACCTAATGCAGCCGCTTAATGCAGCCAAATTGTTTACCGGTTCACTGTTGGAAGCCGAGTTAGAAAAAGAGGCGAAGTTTTTAGCTGCCAGCATTGATAAATCCTTATATTCTGCCGAAGAAATCATCAGTGATTTGCTGGATATTTCGCGCTTGGAATCTGGCCGAGTAGTGGTGAGTACCGAGCAGTTCGAAATTGGCCATTTACTGGATCATATTCATGCAGAGTTTATTCCTTTAGCTCAACAGCAAGGTGTAGCGCTTAAGTTGCAGGCTAGCAAGTTAACCGTGCGCAGTGACAGCAAATTATTGCGTCGAATATTGCAGAACTTTTTAACCAATGCCTTGCGTTATAATCCCAATGGCAAAGTACTGTTGGGCGGGCGGCGTAAAGGTAACAACCTGCGTTTAGAGGTATGGGACAACGGCCCCGGTATTGAAGAAAGCAAACAGCAGCAAATATTTGAAGAGTTTCAGCAGCTACAAAAATCTGGCAGAGCCCGAGAAGAAGGACTGGGTTTAGGTTTAGCCATTGCTCAGGGTTTTGCCGAATTGCTCGAGATACCGATTGGCGTGGAATCGGTACCCGGTAAAGGCTCGGTATTTTATATCACGGTGCCAGTAGTTGAGGCATTGAACGTGCATAAGCAAGTGAAACCTGAAGGTGATGCAATTACCACCACTCAAGGCGCGCGGGTACTGTGTATTGATAACGAACCAGACATATTAGTGGGCATGGAGAGTTTACTAAGTCGCTGGGGTTACGAAGTTATTTGCTGTGAAGATGCAGACGTAGCCGAAGAAGTGATCGACGGCGGTTGGGTGCCAGAGCTAATACTCAGCGATTACCACCTCGATTTTGATAAAACTGGATTAGAAGCCCTGCAAAGACTCATTCACGAACGCGGCTTATCGTGTCATGGCATAGTGATTAGCGCTGACAGACAAACTGATCTCATCGACCGAGTACGTGCCCAAGGTTTCGCATACTTGAGTAAACCGTTGCGACCACTGCGTTTGAAAAAGCTCTGCCAGCAACTGCTAAACAGCAAAACAGCAGCGAATTATTGGCTTATGCCCAATACCTAGAGCTTGGGGTTTGTTGAGGGCTTCATTTTTATTTGATAATTGTTGGAGAGACGTTTTCGATTCCCGGTGTGATTCAAAATCTAGATATTATCGAGACTTTACGTTTGAGTATTACTTTTCAATATTGATTATAAATCAGTAGTTTGCTCTCAAGATTAAGGCATTCCAAATTAGTAATGACTGCATCTGTTGCCTCCGTCTTAGATCTGTTAGCTGGTCTTTCAAACTATCTTCAATTTACTCGCCTAGGTATCAGTACATTTGTTGAATACTCCTCGGATCCTTGGTCATCTTCACTACGTAAGGGGTGAGCGCCGCATAATCTGAGCTGCTAATTCTGGCCGATATTATACCCACGCCTGACACTATTTAGTGCATGTCGATACCTAATCACTAGTTTCAAATTTATCTATAGCATTCTTATTGTAATAAATAATTATATTAAATTTATTTTTTGTTTTTGTTTTTTTGTGTCTAAGCTTTGTTATAAATATTTTTGTTAATTTTTTGTTGGTCGTTTGGTCGTTGAATCCGTAGATAAAGAGCTTGCGATGGAATGCATGCTTAGCTGATTTTTATCAAACGTAATGGATAGGTTTCATTGGAAGGGAATTCAAGTTGATAGGCGAAGCCTTAAACTTAACAACAACATTGCTTAATGAACATTTAGCACGCCGCTTTGAGTTGGATGAAGACATGGCTGTGTTGTCAAACGTTCAAGATGTCGCAGGCAAGGCACAATCGAGCTGCACCAATAAAATGGTGCTCAGCTTAGTGAGCATTGAAAAGGATCCCGCCTACGTAAACTCGAAGCAAGGAGTGTTGTCAGGTGCTCAAGCTTATTCCAAGCAAGCTTTGCATTTGAATTTGTATGTATTACTAGCGGCTAACTTTGAAAATGAACGTTATCAACACGGTTTGCGCTTGTTATCGGAATGTGCCGAATTTTATCATCATCAATCGGTGTTTGATCGTAGTAACTGTCCAACCTTACCCAACAATATAGACAAATTAGTGTGGGAAATAGAAAACTTAAACTTGTCGGAACAAAGCCATGTTTGGAGTTTGTTGGGCAAACACTGCCAACCCTCTATTTTCTACAAAGTGCGTGCGATACCGTTGGATACTAGTCATATTAGCGGGCGCCTGCGCCCCGCCACTACTCCAGCTAGCGATGTGGGAGGATTATGAGCCTTACATACTCTCGATTGTTATCACTAAGCTGCGAACACCAATATCAGCAGGATAAGCTTTTTACCGGTTTAGACTTCGAGCTGTCGGCGATGAGTCGAGTTACAGCAGATAACTGCCAACTATTGTTTAAACCCCTAGCGGATGGCTTTGAGCTATTGGTTAATGATCATGGCTTAGAAGTATTGCCCATGCTGATTGAAGAAAGTGCTAAGCCTAAACAGGTAAACGATGCTGATTTGCTTATATATGCCTATTTGAACGACCCTAACTTTTTAAACTACAGCGAACTAAGTCTTAAGCCTGGCGAAAACTGTTTGTGGCTGAATAACTTACAGATTAGTCAACAGCACCGTCAGCTACATATTGGTGATAGGGCCAGTTCAGCAGAACTGATTAGCGTAACTGATGTTCGCCAGTTAATTGGTGAGCACCGTTTGCCGCGTTTAAGTCGCACTCCTGACGTCATTATTCATTTTGATTTAGCTAAGCTCATTGCCGATGTACAAGGTCAATTAAGTGATTATAGAGTTTGCTTTGCTAGCATTGCTTGCCAGCTCAAGTATTTGATATTTGGCGCTGAGCAATATCAACACCTAGAGATTAACGACAGCAGCGGCGACATTGAGTTTAATCAAGTGGTAAGTGAGAGCATCGCTCAGCGCAGTTCCGTGGTGTTCTTGTCAAAGCAGCCAGTTGTTATGCAGCAGCCTTGGCCACATAAGTTTCAGTTAAAAGAAAATGGTTCGCGCTTTCAGCAAGTCGTAATGAACCGCTTACCTGCAGTACCTGCTTCAAATTGCTACATCTACCTTGATGCAGAAAAGAAGACCAAAGCCTCAGAAATAATAGTGGATCTATAAAAGGAAAATGACATGGGAAACATGAAAACTCCCGGTGTGTATATTGTCGAAAAAAATGCGTTTCCAAATTCTGTAGTGGAAGTGGCAACAGCGGTACCTGCATTTATTGGCTATACCCAAACCGCCAGCAAAAATAATAAATCGGTATTAAATAAGCCGATTCGAGTTACCTCAATGGCCGAATTTCATAATGTTTTTGGTTTAGGCCCAAACTTGCAATTTGATTTTGCCACAGCGGCGGACGCAGTAAGTGCTGATATGTCTTTGGGTGAAAAACATTACACAGTGGAAGCGAGTGGTAACAAGTACCGTTTATACCAAAGCATGCAAATGTTTTTTTTAAATGGTGGTGGTCCCTGTTACATCGTATCGGTAGGTGATTACGTCACTGACTTAGCTAAAGATGCCATGTTAGCTGGAATAACCACCTTGATTAAAGAGCAAGAGCCCACCATGGTGGTTATTCCCGATGCTGTAAGCCTAGCAGCTGCCGACTGTTACACCGTTCAGCAACAAATGCTGATGCATTGTGGCAGTAAAATGCGTAGCCGCTTTGCATTGCTTGATGTACATAACGGCTTTCAAGATAAAGAAGACAGCGTTGCAGCGTTTAGGGCAGGTGTGCCAAATAAGGAAATAGGTGATTTTGGCGCAGCCTATTTCCCATGGGTTAATAGCACCTTGTTTAGTGATTCAGACGTTAACTTTAATTTTTTAAATGATGAGGGTAAAACCGCATTACAAGCAGCCTTAAATGACGAGCTCGGCACGCCTGATGCCACGTCTGACATTGGTAAAATGCTCGCTGGACTGACGGCGACAGAAACCGCTGAAGAAGACCCAACGCCGGTGGATATAGACAAAGCGTTACGAGCGTCGTGTATTACCTATCCTGCATTAATTAAAGAAATTTGTAGCCAGCTTAATTTAATTCCACCGTCAGGTGCGATGGCTGGTTTATATACCATGACAGATAACGCTCGTGGTGTATGGAAAGCCCCAGCAAACATTGGTGTACTTGGTGTCACATCGCCAGCTTTCGAAATTTCCGACGAAGAACAAGAAAGTCTAAACGTAGACGTAAATGGTAAGTCAATTAACGCTATTCGCTCATTTATTGGCGAAGGCACCTTAGTTTGGGGGGCTCGTACTTTAGATGGTAACAGCCTAGATTGGCGTTACGTTAACGTACGTCGCACCATGATAATGCTAGAGCAATCAGTAAAACTGGCGGCTAAAGCCTATGTATTTGAGCCAAACGATGCGCAAACTTGGGTCACTATTAAAAGCATGATCTCAAACTTTTTAACTGGCATTTGGAAGCGAGGCGGTTTAGCCGGTGCTGTGCCTGCTGATGCCTTTAGCGTACATGTTGGTTTAGGTGAAACCATGACTGGAGAAGATATCTTAGAAGGGATTCTAAAGATTACCGTACTAGTCGCTATTACTCGCCCAGCAGAATTTATTGAAATTACTTTCCAACAGCAAATGCAAAAATCATAACGCTAGCGTTAAGTATTAACTAATTTAGGAGAATAAATCATGGCAGATGACGGTAGCGCACAGTCGCAAACAGTATGGCCAATCTCAAAATTTTACTTCCAAGTTAAATGGGATTCAGAAGTAATGGCGTTTCAAGAAGTATCTGGCTTAGATGTCGAAGCTCAGGTTATTGAATATCGTGCAGGTGATAGCAAAAAGTTTTCTACGGTAAAAATGCCCGGTATTCAAAAATCCGGCAATGTCACCATGAAAAAAGGTGTCTATAAATCGGATAACAAATTCTGGGATTGGTTTAGCCAAATAAAAATGAACACCATTAAACGGGTGCCAATAACCATTAGCTTGTTGGATGAAACAGGGGCCCCCACTATGGTGTGGACCCTAGAAAATGCTTGGCCAACCAAAATTACAGGCACCGACTTAAAGTCAGACGGTAACGAAGTGGCGATAGAAACCATCGAAATTGCCCACGAAGGCGTAACCATCGCTAATAGCTAAAACTATTAGCAAAGTGCTGACTTTCAAGGACTAACACAATGAGCATTGGATCGAGTTTAAAAGATGCGTTATGGATGGGCGACTATCCGCCGTCGGCGTTTAATTTTAAAGTGATTCTAGGTTGCTCATTGGGTTTAACCGATACCTCTTTTCAGGAAGTATCGGGTATAGAGGCAAGTGTGAGTGTAGAAGACCAAAACGAAGGTGGTTTTAATACAGTCAACTATACCTTGGGGCAAGTTAAACACCCTAACTTAGTGCTTAAACGAGGGCTCGCCCCTATAACATCTCCGTTAGTCATGTGGTGCCAAAGTGTTTTTGATCTTGACTACCGAGTGCAAACTATTTCTATGCCGCTAATTGTAATGTTAATGAACGGTGATAGAGATCCGCTTCGGGTTTGGATGTTCAATAATGCGCTGCCAGTTGCATGGAAAATCGATGCGTTTAACTCCACTAAAAATGAAGTAGCTCTAGAAACCATTGAGCTGAAATACTCTGGCTTAACCAGGATAGTTTAGTTATGGCAATCGAAATAAAACAGTTAGTGATTAAATCTAGTATCGATAACAGTCCCGATAAGCCGGAAACCTTTAGTGAAGGAAGGGATGAACTTCGTTCTACCAGCTGGGATGAAAAGCAAAAACAACAACTACAAGATGACATATTGACGCAAACGCAACGTTATTGTGACCGTGCTATTGCTCAGCAAATCAAGAAGCAAAGTGAGCGTTAATTATGGAAGATTATGAATCGATTAGATTGAAAGCCACCCAACAACTTAATCAAGCGTTAATGCGAATTGAAGCGACGAAAAAGCCTAAATCCTTGAGTGATATAGTGAGTGGAGAGAAAGCCCGACTGTCATTTAGCGTGGTTAACTTAAGTGATGGAAAATTGGACAAAGCCTCTGGAGAACCTTTTTTCACTGTGCAAACCAATCCTCAAACATTTAAAAAGAAGCTGGGGATAAATTACAAAAATAATAAAACTATAGGGCGAATTGGCACTGAATCAGAGTATGAGGGGTTTAATCCAGAAAACGTAGATTTTTCCTTTGTGCTTGATGTTACTGGTTCAGAAGCCCAAGACTCGGATTTTCAAATCTTTGATAAAATTGCTGAGTTACTGGAAGGGCTATATTGCTACCAAGGGGATAAACACGAACCTAATCGTGTAGCAATCGAGTGGGGAAAAGAGATATTTTTTGGTCGTTTAACGTCACTAGATTACGAACACGTGTTGTTTCACCCTGATGGAACGCCATTACGGACAAAATTTAACCTCTCCTTTGTTGAGTGTAAATCAACCCAGGAAATGGAGTCGAAAAAGAAAACCTCTTCACCAGATTTATCCCACCTAATTTTGGTAAAGGCAGGGGATACTTTACCTTTGTTGTGCCAAAAAATTTACAAAAACCAGCAGTACTGTCACGCCGTAGCGCAAGCCAATAACCTCGCACATGTCGCCGATATCGAGCCTGGCATGCAATTATTATTTCCGCCCTTGGAGAAGTAATGGCTGATTCCCCTTTAGACAATAGTGACGGCGTTGTAGATTTCACGATTAAATCCGAAGGGAATGCTATTACTTGTCGTGGCACCGTGCGCTCAGTTGTGATTCATCAACAAGTTAATCGCTTGTCTCGTTGCACTATCGAAATAGAAGATGGCAGTCTTGCCGAACAGACATCTCCAATCAGTAACAGCGATGAATTTAAGCCGGGAGTTAGCATCAGTGTAAGCGCCAATTATGACGAGCAAACAAGTTATAGCTTGTTTGAAGGTATTGTCACTAGCCATGGCTTACGAGTGGATGAATCTAGCCAACTGCTTATTGTAGAGTGTATCGACCAAGCTGTGACCATGACGGTAGGGCGTAATTCGGCTAATTACATTAGCAAAAAAGATTCTGACATTTTTAGCTCGTTAATCGGCAAACATAGCCCGCTTACCAGTGGGAGTATTGCCAGTACCACGGTGACTTACAGTGAATTAGTACAATACAACTGCAGTGATTGGGATTTTATGGTGACACGAGCAGAAAGCAACGGTTTGCTGATTAAAAACCTTAACAACGAAATCTCTGTGATAGATCCAAGTACCAGTGAAAGCGCTAAATTAACGCTAACCCTAGGGAAAGATATTAATCAATTTGATGCTGATATTGACGCCCGTTACCTATTTAAGAATGTGTCTGCTAATAGTTGGGATCAAACCACGCAAGCCGTGGTTAACGATACCGCCGAACCGCAAACGGTTACCGCTACCGACAATTTGTCGGCCAGTGATTTAGCCGGGGTATTGAGTTTAAGCAGTTATAGAATGCAAACTGTCGCTCAGCAGCCTGATGGCGCAATGGCGGCGTGGGCTAAAGCGCAGCAAGTAAAAAGCGCCTTGGCCAAAACCTGCGGCACGGTAAGTTATCGTGGTTGTGCCAAAGCTGTAGTGGGAGATTTTATTGAAATTGCTAGCGTTGGTGAGCGCTTTGATGGCGAGGTATTTATCAGTGCGCTGTGTCACGACATTCGTCGTGGCGATTGGCAAACTACGGCTGAATTTGGCTTGGCGGCGCATTGGTTTGCTGAGCAACAACATAGCGAGGCGCACTCTGCCCAGTCTTTGTTACCGGCTATTCAAGGGTTAACGGTAGGCAAGGTACTCAAGCTTGATGAAGACCCCAATCAGGAGAATCGTATTCAAGTCTCGGTTCCAATTAATGGCGCCGAAGATCAAGGTGTATGGGCGCGACTTATTCAATTTTATGCTTCTAGCGGCTTCGGTAGTTTTTTCATTCCAGAAATCGATGACGAAGTCATTTTAGGTTTTCTCAATAACGACCCCTCTTGCCCGGTGATAATTGGCAGTGTTTACAGCAGTAAACAAGCTCCCGCCTATGATGTTAATGACAATGAAGAAAACAAGTATAAAGCGTTGGTCACTAAAAGCGGACATACCGTTGAATTTGATGACGATAAGAAAATAATCACGATTAAAACGCCTGCGGGTAATCAACTGGTATTTAGCGACGATGATGAAAGTATTACCTTAACCGATCAAAATAATAACGAAATTAAAACCAACGACAGCGGCATTTCGCTTACCTCGCCAAAAGACCTCAACCTAAAAGCTAGCGGTGATATTTCTCTTACCGCCGATGGGAAAGTGGCTATTGCGGCAACCCAGGATGCCACCATTAGCGGCTTAAATGTACAAGCTTCAGCCAATGTTGGTTTCGCTGCAAAAGGCGAGGCAAGTGCCGAGTTATCGGCATCAGGACAAACTACGGTCAAAGGCGCCATGGTTATGATTAATTAGCGGTCATGGCTAATAAACTATTTATGAAGGGAACACTATGCCTCCAGCTGCACGATTAACCGACATGCATACCTGTCCAATGCAGACTCCGGGTTTACCGCCTATTCCTCATGTGGGAGGGCCGGTACTTGGCCCTTGTGTTGCTACGGTATTAATTGGCAAGTTACCGGCAGCAATAGTTGGTGATTCGTGCTTGTGTGTAGGCCCCCCTGATAGCATCGTTAAAGGTTCGGCTACGGTAATGATATCGGGGATGCCTGCAGCGAGAATGGGTGATACCACCGCCCATGGTGGATCGATTGTATTGGGGTGCCCTACCGTGATTATTGGAGGTTAGCATGGCAAATAGTGATACCAATTTTCTTGGTCAAGGTTGGTCGTTTCCACCTTCGTTTGCGTTACGTAATGGTGCGGCACAATTAGTCGTTAGTGATGAAGACATAAGCCAAAGTTTGCATATTTTGTTAAGTACTAAACCTGGGGAGCGGTTAATGCATCCTAATTTTGGCTGCGCTTTACACCAATTTGTTTTTAGGAATTTAAGTGTAACAACCGTTAGTGCGATTCAAGATATGGTCAAGCGTGCTGTATTACATTTTGAACCAAGAATCATACTAGAGCGTGTCGATGTTGGAATCGACGATTACTACCAGGGGAAAATAGATATTGTACTGAGTTACATTATTAGCCAAACCAATACACGTACTAACTTGGTCTATCCGTTTTATTTTAAGGAAGCCACCGATGTATCTGCGTCGGGAGGTTAATCCTTATGGCGCTTAAGCAACATCGACAGTTACCTAGCATTCAAAGTCAACGCTATCCAGCAGCACTAGAAGATGATTATGCTCTACTTGATAACCATAGCTTTGCTGACACCTTACAAGCTAGTGGAAAATTTGCTGCAGTGTTGCACTTAGTGAGTGACGACCTTAAAAAGCGTCGCAGTTGGCAGGCACTTTTTACTCACGATGTGTTCTCGGTGTTAGCCGAGATAAGCTTGTATTTTCCAAGCGGAAGCGATGACCAAAGCGATATTAATGTAAGTGCCAATTTTATTTGTGACGTTATGCTCAGCATTAATCATTGGATACAACGTTTAGCTGGAAGTCGCCATCCTTTGGCTGTCACGATCTTAGCCGAAATCCGCTATTTGGTATGTCAGTCGTTGGCTATAGAGTATCATCATTTGCTGCTCGTCGCGGCTGAGCTTAGGGTAAGCAAACAACACACTGTGAGCTCTAAGCTAGCGGATCTAGATAAGGTTTGGCTGCAGCCAAATCAGCATGAGCTCAGTTCTAAAAGTTATGCTCGGCTTAACTTACCCCAACTGTTAAAGCACATTCGTCGACGTTGCATTGCCAATGTAAGTCTTATTCGCAATAAAATGTCGCCACAAATGAGCAGTGCAATTGAACAGTCTGGACACGACCCCGCGCTGGCACTGTTTATCGCATTTTTACACATTAGCGAGCAGTTACAAACGCTGCTAAACCGTTATGGAGCGAAACACCGCGATCATTACTATTTTGATTTACTCAATCTTGATTTGAGTAGACCACAACAACATAGAATAGTAGTGCATTGTAAACTTAAAGATAATGTTCAAGATTACTCTTTTGCCAACGATGCTCAATTTGAACTACTTAATGATAGCGCTACTCAAACTTTTCGCTTAAATGGGCCGTGTTCCTTAGCGAAGGTTGAAGTCTCGGCAGTAAAAAGTTTTTGTCTGCAATATGACCCCTATATTTCACCAGAATGCCAACTAGGTTTTTATAGTGCGATAAAGCAAACTCGATTAAAGGTTAGTGAGGGTGGACTCAGTATTCCGCTTTTTGGTTGCCAGCGACCAGATGTTAGCCACGAGAAAGCTGAGGAACTTGCCATTGGCTTTGCGATTGCCAGCAATGATTTGCTATTGCAAAGTGGAGAACGCAGCATCGAGATACGTTTTAGCCTACGCGATACCTTACTCCATGATATGAGGTTTCAAGCATATCTTGAGGGTTCAGAATCAACAACAAATGATGGCTGGTTCAAAGCGGTGTCCAAAGCTTTGGATATCCTTAATTTGCATATTTCGGTGCCTGTTAATTCACTTATTAGTAGTCAGTTTTTTAAGTTCTGGCAGAACTTAGAGCCAAGTATTAGTGGTTTCAAAAAAGCCATTTTGTTGGCCATTATAGAAGTGGCAGAGGACGCCAGTGATGTGGTCGCTGCTGCTGGAAAGCTGTTTTGCCACTGTTGGCTAGTAGAGCGTTCCTGGCTTAGTGCCAGTGATAAGCAGCAAGTATTTAAGTTGCTGAAGACTAAAACAGGTTTCGACTACGGGATATTTTTGTCGGAGCTGTTTATAAATAAAACCATGCTTAAACTGTTTGATGTGCATTTAAGTGCTGAAACAGGCTGGTTAAGCCAGTTAGCGTGTATCAGTCAAATTAGTGATGGGCAGCTAACCTTAGAGATAACTTTAGGCGCAGCCGCTCCAGCCATTGTGCCCTTAAGTCACGAATTACATAGTGGTGCGTTGATTAGTGATAAGCCAGTGCTTAAGGCGTATCTCAATACTTTAGAATCACTATATGGTTTGTCTTTGTTTGCTGACTTACAACTTAGTTGCATAGATATTTCTACCGAGGTTGAGCAGGCCGAAGATATCGTGGCCTTTAATGAATACGGTCGAATAGACGCCACTAAGCCTTTTTTACCCTTTGGGCCTTTGCCGCTGGTGGGGTCGTTTATAACTATAGGGTGTTTTGAGGCAGCGTTAAAAGATACGCGTTATTTTTCTGCCAATATTGAATGGGCTGGTTTACCAAGTGAAGCTGGCGGGTTTGCTTCACATTATGCCGATTATGGTTTAAATATCGACAACGGCAGCTTTAAAGTACAAGCCTCAGCGTTAATAAACAATCGCTGGGTCGAAGGGGAAACTCAGGAACTATTTTCCTACAATCTACATACCGGAGTATTGTACTCAAAGGTTCATTTACCTCTACACGAAGTAGGCATCAGCAATCGACTACTGAGCCCCAGCCTATCTGACTATAGTGCTTCTCCAAGTCAGCGAGGAGGGTATTATCAATTACGCCTTAGTGGCCCCAAATTTGGCTTTGCTCAGCAGCGATATAGCTCGGTATTAGCTAACCATGTAAGTCGTGCATTTCGCAATAAGCAAGATTTAGATATTCCGCCTGCGCCAATCTCACCCAAAATAGAAAAAGTTACCGTAGCTTATCGTGCTCATCAGCAAGTTAATTTAAATAATCGTCAGAGTAGTAAAGTAGCTGCTAAGCAATTATTCCATATTAAAGGCCGAGCGATTTGGCCAATGATTACCGCTAACGATGCTGGTACATGTAGCTTATTACCTCGCTTTGATAAACAAGCATATTTATACATAGCTTTAGAGGCTAAACAAGCGCCCAAACAAGTTAGCTTATTTTTTGATTTACAAGATGATAGCCAAGTTGTAGGGGAGCAGCTAGCCGGTGTCATAGCTTGGGAGGCATATGCCAAAGACGGGTGGCAAACTCTACAGCAGAAAAGCATTGCGTGTGACAATACCGCCAACCTAACAATGGCGGGTGTGATTACTTTAGATTTACCCAAGGGCATGACTCGGCACCCTTTTGAGCTGCCCAAAGATCAGTTTTGGCTAAGGGTCTCCACCAAGCAATTAGCGAGTAGTTTTCCTTTTTTAAAGCGTATTGTGACTAATTGCATAAGTTTGCATCATCATAGTCAGGCGCCATTAAACGCTGATTTAACCACGCCGATAAAAAGCAAAAACAATATTAGCGAGTTAAGCCAGTTAGACATCGTTCATCTAAGTCATCGTACCGAGGCTAAACACAGTAAGCGCGATACTATTAAGGCTAGTGCTGAGTTTTTGCGACACAAGCAACGGCCTGTTAACGCCTGGGACTATGAGCGAATGGTGTTAGAAGCATTTCCTGAAATTTATTTGGCTAAGTGCTTCCCTCATGCTTGTTTTACTAGCAAAAAAATTCAACCGGGTCACGTACTGTTGATTGTCGTTCCCCACTTGTCTGTTAACACTACGTCAGTTGATGGAGCGAGTATTAGTGCCAATTTGTTAGAGAAAATCCGACGCTATTTAATCCAATATTGTGCACCCGGTATTCAGTTAAGTGTACATAACCCGTGTTTTGAAAAGGTCCAGGTGCGTTGTTCGGTAAGCATGCAAAGAGATATGTGTGATGGTCGAGGCATTAGCCGCTTAAACCAAGATATTTGTAACTACTTCGATATTTGGCGTGATTATCGGCCTGTAGTGGGATTTTCTTGGCAACTTAGTAATGATGTTTTAAGCGCCTATATACAAACCTTGCCCTATGTAGTTTCGGTAACTGGTTTGTCGCTCATACATATCAGCCAGCAATCAGCTTTACACTACCGTTTACACGATAGCGCCGCTCAACAGTGGTCCACTATTCAATCAAACTTTCCATGGTGTTTACCACTTTCCGAGAAGCAACATGCAATTACTTTGGTAGAGGCCAATCAAGAGCTAGCGCCTAGCCCTGTTGGCATTAACGACTTGGATGTTGGCGGTAGTTTAATACTGGAGTAAATAAATCTATGGCAAGACAAGATAGAAATACACTACGTCGCTATTTCCAAAACGGGGCTAAACCTAGTTCCGCACATTTTAACGATTTCATTGAATCGACCTTAAACATGCGTGATGAGGGATTCAGTAAGTCGCCGGATTTTGGCTTAGAGATATCGGCTCAATCCGAAGGAAAGGGCCTATTATCATTCTTTACTAATGCGACAGAGTCTACACCTAATTGGACCTTAAACTATCAGCTAGGTAATAGCTCTACCATGGCATTGCGTGCTTATGATAATAGCACTCCACTGCTCGCGTTTGTTAACTATCAAGCCACCAATGCAGAGTCGGTGGGTCGCTTGGGTATCAACACTCCTTCACCCAATGAAGCTCTAGATGTTAATGGTTTTGTGCAAGCGAAAGGGCTTATTGGCAGTCTCCAGGGCGAGATCCCAGCAGATAGTCAATACCATGATATTACCGATGAGTTAGAAGGCTGTAACGGATTTGAAGTGATGGCTGGGGTTGGAGTGGCGCGTACCGGCATCTATGGATTAGTACATGCCATTGCACTCAATACTTACTACCCACGAAAATGGTACGACAACTTAGTGGCCATTGCTTTCTTTCTTCCATATAGGGTGATACAGCGGGTTATATTTGGTGTAAAGGATCCCCAGTCTAACTTCTATCGTGGACGTCGCGGTATTAGCCAAACTGCCACTCGTTTCGATAAAGGAAGAATAAAACTACGTTGGTTGGCCCGCGGCGAAAAGTACGTTCTGCAAGCAAAAACGGTTTGTAATTGTGATCAAGAGTTAGTGCGCTTAACAGGTGACCAAGAGCACCAAGTTGTATTGCAGTATCACATTAAAAGTTTGTGGAAAGATAACAAGATGTTTGGCAGTAAGCGGCGTAAAGCCGTGGATGAATCTGCTTAATGGAGTACGGTAGTGGGGTCGCTTCTAGCCAAAAAATACTGCCTATTGAGCAGCAAACTGAGCTGCTTGACTATAAAGAACTCTATACGCAAGGTTTGGTCTTAGTTCAGCAGTTGTCAGGTGACAGCTGGACTGACTATAACGTTCATGATCCCGGTGTAACCTTACTTGAACATCTTTGTTTTGCCTTAAGCGATCTCAGTTATCGGGCGAGCTTTTCACCACAAAGCTACTTAAATGACAGTGGAGCAGAGCAGGACTATAACCAATACAATTTATTTGACCACGCAACCGTAAGCAAAATTCATCCAAATAATGGAAACGATTTACGCCAATTGTTGCTAAACGAAATTGATAGCCTTGAAGATGTATTGGTTTTAAGCAAAAACGACTCATCGTTAAACTACCTTAAGCTAACCCTCTATATCAGTATTCGGCCAGACCTTAGCAATAAGATTAGCGAAGCCTTAATAGAACAGACTCGCAGCCAAATACAAGTGCTGTATGCAAAAAATCGTTGTCTTAATCAAGACTTAGATGCGATAGAAATCTGTGAAAACCAGTTTTATCAGTTAAGCGCAGTTGTTGAATTAATCAGTGAATTAGGCCCTGCGGAATTATTAGCTGAAATATACTTTCGCTGTTGTGGTGATTTAACGGAGCACGATAGCCAAAATGAAGACGGTAGCATCACCGTACCATTAAGTGATTTGTACCAAATAGTTGAAAACATTCCCGGTGTCCTTACGAGTAGCGCATTAAGTTTAATCGACAAGCAAGGGTCACGTTGTAGCACCATGGAGCAACATAGTTTTAGTGAAACTGTTCGTATCCGTTTGCCGCAAACCACTCAAGAAATAGCCATTAGCTTACATTACCAAGGTCGAGAGTTAAGTGTTGATTTCGAAGAATTCGCTTTATGTTATCAAGAGCGATTAACCAAATATCAAAGTGAGCACCGGCTCATAGATAAGAAAGAAATACCGACTAAAAAATTTAGCTGTAGTCACAAAAAATTGAATGAATACGTAAGCTTAAGTCAGTGGTTACCGGCTAATTTTCGTGTGGGAGTGAAAAGTTTTCCTCCTGCTAAAGATACCAAGGGGCGAGCTACAGCTTTGCAATTAAAGGGCTATTTAGCCTTATTTGAGTACGTTTTAACGAGTAAGCTTAGCCTGCTAAATGACATTAAATACCTATTTGCACCGAATAACTTTAAGCAAACCCTTGCCTGCTTTGATAAAGATTTACTCAGGGACATAGACCATCTAGCGCCTTTACTAGATGACAAATATACTGATTTCGTAAAACAGCAAGCGGTCAGTGGGCGAGTTAACATTGCTCAGCGTAGCCGTATATTGGACTACCTATTAGCTTTGTATGGTGAGCAGCTCAAGCCGCGCGTTGCATTTGATTATCTGTATTACCATACCGCGCAAGATGCTCCTTTATGCCACCTAAATATGCAGCGTCGAATGCTGCGCCATATCGTTAACGTAAATAAACATCGTTTAAAAGCTACCGATTTATGTGCAACCACATTAGGTGCAGGCCAGATTAGCGGGGTGCAATTAAAAGCCAGTTTGTTATTGGGTTTTGACTACCTTGGTCTTCGGTCATTAAGCTTTGGAGTGTTTAGAAACCACCTAGAGTTGATGCCTGCTAATGGCAATAGCGAACAAAGCGGGATTTATGATGAATCCCCTTCGTTAGCTAGCTACTGTTTGGGTAACCCCTTATCTGAAAACGTTGATTTAACGAACTTTAGTCCCTTGAATCAACACTCTAGCGAATCGGTTAGTTTTACTCAGTTTAATCACTATTTTGGCGCCCTAATAAAAGATGGTCGACTACAAATCCCAGAGAGCGCAGTGGCGTTAATGTTAGGTGAGCAGGCTATTCTGGTGGGAGAGTGCCGGCGGGAAGACATTAAACCGTTTACCGATAACGAACGTGCAGCGGTCGATGAATTCCATCAATTCGAACAAGTGGCTAATCAGCATGTAGACTCAGCGTCAGAGCAAAGCCAGTTTGCAGTAGTATTTCATCATAAAACATGGCAAAACTATTACTTATTAGAAAGCTTTGCCGATTTAGTCACCGCGAAACAAGCCGCCAAGTGTTTGCGAAGCTATTTTGTGCAGCTGAGCTTACAAAGTGAGGGGCTACATGTTTTAGAACACGAACTATTGGCTCGCAGCTTAAGCTCCCAAAAGCTAAGCCAACTAGAGCAGAGTTTGCTTGGTGCCCAAATATCTTTAGTGCTGCCTAACTGGACTGCACGAACTCAAGATCTTCATTTTTGTGAGTATGCGGAACAACAATTACGTGAGTTAGTACCTGCCCATATATACCCTCATATTTTATGGCTCGACATTGGCAAAATGTATCGCTTCGAGCAAGCCTATATTCACTGGCTGTTTGCCTATAGAAATGATGGCCCGAAAGCCGACGCTACCACTAAGCGTGCAGCTGCCGTTATCAGTATTTTAAGCGAGTTTATCTCCGCCGATTGGCAGGGCGGAAGCCATGAATAAAGCTGTTATTCACCACGCTGTTTTTGCTACCCAGTTTAGTTCCGAGCATACTATTGCAGCTTGGGAACTCAGTATGCAGCAATGTATTCAGCAGCAGTTGTTGCCGCAACTAGATAGTTTGCTAACGCAGATGTTTAGCCAGGTAGATATTAGTATTGAGTGCTTAGAGGTGGATTTAGGCCGAGTAGAGGGCAACAATTACCAGCAAGCCTTACTTAGCGCGTTAAACCAAAATCTCCCTGAAGCACTAGCGCCTTTTATTCAAGCTGAGCAAGGGAGATTTAATCAAGCTCAGCTGCAGCTTGAACATCTTGAGCGAGATGTTAAGACCGCTCCTATAGCCGCTGACGTAAGCGAGCTTTTGGTATGGTTTGGACAGCAAGTATGCACGGGAAATAGTCATCAGCTAGCCTTACTAATCAGTGCCAAACAGACTATGAATAGCTTAGTAGCAGCGAATCCGCAACTCATTAGCCAATGCTTAGAAAAATTAACTCACGAGGCGTTAATTACCATTTTGCTTAAATTGGCGGCTAATTTAAGCGCTGCTAATTGGCAGGTATTGCTGAATGAGAACCTTACGCTAAATAAGTTGGGTCATTCTCGTTATGCTCCCTTAGAAAAGTTATGGCAAGGCTTGCTTAAGTCATCACGCTACCAGCCATTTCAGCTCACCATACATTGGCAAGCAGCCTTAAGTGCATATGCTTTAAGTGGCAAACTCACAGCCATTTATCACCTTTTTAGCCAATTAGACGCTAACCTAAGCGCACTACCAAGCGACACCAGCGAATTGAGTAACTTTGTCACGCTGTGCCAACCATTTCAGCCCGCAGCCAGTTTTAGCTTGCACTATTGGCTTCAAGAATTGAGTGAAGCCTTTACAGGGTTAGACAGCCGCAAGCTGGGCCAGTTGTGGCAAGATATTTATCAAGTGCCTTATGAGCAGTTGTTGGTTTTTTTAAGTCAGTTAACACTTAAGCCTCAGCAGATCAGCTGTTTAGTTATAGCCTTAAGTGATGAGCAGTTATTAAGTTTAACCGCGGGTCATAATCACGAGCATAGCGCTTTAGTTAAAGCTTGTTTGCGGGGATTGGTTAGAGGTGAGGTGCAAGCAAGACCAAAGCTTGAGGCTGGCAAGCTTAGTGCAAGTAAAGTAGTTAACGGTAGGGCCAATAACGACGCTGTTAAAGGATTAAGTCGTGGCGATTTTTGGCAGTTAACCTTGAGCTATCAGTTAGTTGACCGCGGAAGTTTACATAATCAAACCAGTTACTTGCGTTATCTTGCCCAGCATCAGGCACAAACTAAGCAATTAGATCTCCATCAAGTGATTCTCGATTTTGCTGAGATCACCGAACAGACCAGTAAGGACCCTCGTTTACTTAGCATTGTTCAAACTCTTAAAATTGAGGCTAAAGGGTTATTACCAAGTGCCAGTGATTACCAGACTCCTAACAATAACATTGAGCTTGCTCCTCAATTTAACTTGCTTAGCGATAACCTTGAGCAAGCTTTCCTGGGCGAGAGGGCTGTCACCCAAACAGCTGAACTAGAGCATTGGTTAAATCATGCCAATGAGGTACAAATTGCGCGTTTGTATTGGCGTTTGTCCAATGCTTTACAAGCAGGCTATAGCTTGTCGCTGTTGCCGGTGGGGCTGGCGCATAGCTTTTTTTCTCGATGTTTTAGCTATGCAGCTCAATTATCAGGATTACCTGATGAGACGATTAAACGGTGTTTACAGGAGTTGAGCCGAGCTAAGCCGCCGATCTTACAGATAGCGCTTAATCGGCTATTACGTGGGGGGAAATCTGAGCTGCAATGGTTGAACTTTGCTCAATGTCCAGGTTTATCGACTCATGCGCTATTGGTTCAACGCTTTAATGACAAGCTCAATCCAGTATTGCAGTCGCTAGTTTTAACTTATAAGGGCAGCGCGAGTAAGGCTCAAACCATCGTGAAGCAAGTGGTTGGTTTAAGTGCCCAGCAGCAAGAATTGCTCGCATTACTCGCTCAACAAAGTAGTAACCATGTACGCCTATGCGAACGCGTTGTCGCAGCGCTTACCTATGATCAATTAACCGACGTATTAGCCTTGTTTGGTGGCTGTATGTCAGAGCTTAATCATGCTGCGTTTAGCTCGTTGCTAAATCAGTGTGCTAAGGCTAATTTGGGAAGCTTGCTTAAATCTCCTCATACTCTTGAAACTACCAGCCGTGTTTATTTGTTATATCAGTCACTTAATCAGAGTAATTTGAGTTTCCTAGCGCTAAGGCATGGTTTTATCGAGTTGCTTAGCGCAATGTTGCCTTTGTCTGTTGCTCAGGTGTATGCGCAGTTAGGACATACTGCTGCACCTTTTGGCCAAATTATTTGCCCTAGCTTGTACAATTGGGGAAAAGAGCGGCGGGATGACAAAGTTCCGATGTCACTTAGTGCTTTGCCAATGGATAGTTTTTCATTTGAGTTAACCGTAAAACAAAGCCAATCACTTGAACAATGGTGTAAAGCGTTAAGTATACAAGCGCGATCCGAACTGCAAGTTGTACTAAGTAGTGTTAATCCTGAAGGGAGTTTATTGTTCAAGCTTGCAAGTCAGCTAAGCAACCCTCAGGTCGACTTATTAGTCTCTATTTTGGGCGGGGTGCAGCTCACGAGTTTTAGCCATAGCGCAAATGCATTGGTTGATGAACTGAGTTTTTTTGCGGATAACGCGAATTACCTGCAGCAACTACGTAAAACCACTTTGTTGTATCTATTGTTCAATGACCAACCTAGGTCCGTTCCTAGTGAGGCGCAATGCCAAGCTTTAATGTTAAGTGCTCTGTCTGCAGGTTTGGGGTTAAAGCCAGAACAATTAACCGCTGATTTTAATGCGCTTAAGCATTGGGCAACGGCACGCTGCGATGCCGCTGCGTTGCTTACACTGATTAAAAATCAGCGTGCTAGCCCTTCTGTTCCGCGTTGGACTAAAGCAAACATTGTTGGCAGTACCGATTTGCTTGGCCCGATTAATCCGCTGGTCCCGCAGATTAATTTGGCTAAAAGCAGTCAAGTTAGTGCTCTACTGCCACAGCCAAGGTTAGGGTTAATCGATGGTATATTCACTCAACAATACTCAGCGTTACCGTTGGAATTAGTAAGTCGCTTAAGTGGGCGCTTTAATCTTTTAGCAAAACAAAGTTTTGGTGCTTATTGCCACTATGCCCGTTGGCGGAAACAGTTACTAAATCGCTATACGATTCCAAACTTACTTCAGTTGCTTAGTAGGGTGTATTGGCCACAGGATGAGCTTGAAACCATTCTTAAGTTGCCGTCACTGGCTAGCAATGGGGAATCAGCTTTACCTTGGCAAAAATTACTGGCTAGCCTTAATAGTGGTGCTTATTCTACTCCGCAGTTAATGGACGAGTTACTGCAAAACTTAAGCTGGAAAAAGTACAGTAATTGGCAAGCCGTAATTGAAGGCCTATACCAGCAGTGTGGGGTTAGTCGCCAGCAAGCATGGCGTAAAGCTGCTGGCATTAATGAAGCGCTAGTCACAAAGCCCAAAGCCTGTGTAATCCATAGTGAGTCACCGCACCAGTTACAGATCCAGCAACAACTTAGCAAAGCTTTTAGCGAAGCAATACAACAAGGTGCGTTAACGACTAAAGGTTTAGATGTTCTTACGCAGCTCGACGAGAGTTCACCAATACTCGCTTATCAACAGATCCACCGCTTAGTGCGGTCTGCAAATCATATTCGAGACTTAGATAAACCAAATGTTCAGTTGGGCTTGTTGGCAATACTAAATAACGCAGGGTTAACAACCGCTAAGCAGCAACATTTGTTAGCACGTGGTTTGGCGAATGAGTTAAGCCATCTAGAAATGGGTGCTATACAACAGGCTGTATTTGATATTTGTCCTAGTGATTCAGCCACCGACATCCATCGTTTAGAGAAAGTACCCGATCAGCTTAGGTCTATGCTAGAGCAGTTTGATAGAACGCCAATTGTGGCAATTGATACTGCTGAACCAATGTTAATAAGCTCGCTCCTGAAAACCCTTGAGAGTAGTCCCTCTCGATTTATCAAGGAATACCAACAAGCACTTAGCCAACTAGGATTTAAACAACAATTTGCCAAAGCTTTAGAGTCTGCTGAGCATCTTGAACTGTTTTGTCAGGCAATGCCTTTATCGTTGCTGCCCAGTTTGTTAAGTGACATTACTTCGAGTGATGTAAATGTCGCGATGGCGTGTATTCAGCGCTTATCTTTTGTGCAAAATCACTTGGGGTGGATGTCGGTAAATTTAAGTGATGTGGTCGCTGTGCGTTGTTTAAGTCAGTACTTTTTAGTGGCTGGTTTTAGCTTTACTCTGCCGCGATTTATGGCCTGTTATTTAGCCGCATTGGCACAGTTAAGTCATCAAACTTACCTGCGAGTATCTGACTCACGGGCTGAGTTGGTCAAAGGTTTGCGGTTGGCCGAAAATGTCTGCCAATCTAATCATAACGCTCCAGTTATCCCTTCCCATACCACAGCAGATATTGAACAAGCATTGTATGAGGTAGTGAAGCAACAATTGACTGCCGCGAGTACTGATAAAATTACCGATGTGGATGCCACCCTCATTCAGAGTGACCCGCTAGTGCCTGTGGCCAACAGCGAACCAGAACCGATACAACAAGCGGTGCTAAGCAATGCCGGTTTAGTGTTATTGGCCCCATTTATACCCATGCTGTTTGAGCGTTTGCATTTAGTGGAAAAGCAACAATTTGTTAGTCCGCTTAGCCAGCAATTGGCGGTAAATGTGCTGCAGCATCTGCTTGGTATTGACGACTATAGCGATACTGATTTGAGTTTAAATAAACTCATTTGCGGAATGGAGATTGCTTCTCCTGTCGTATGCTCTCCAGCCAGTGAGGAGCATAAACCCTTGCTAGAAAGTTTATTAAACGAAGCTGTTCGCCAATGGAGTGCATTAGGTAAAACCAGCGTAATGGGGTTGCGCGATAGTTTTTTGTTACGCAACGGGGTGTTGTCTCGACAAGAGGAATTATGGCAGTTACAGGTAGAGGTTAAACCCTACGACATGCTGCTGGATAAACTGCCTTGGGGTTATGGCATGGTTAAATTCTCATGGATGAAATCTGCTATTCAGGTTAACTGGCGTGATTAGCAAAAGGATAAGAGCTTGATTCAAATTCAACAAATTGCACAACAGTATTTAGCAACAGCGGAGCAATCTCAAGCGATTAGCCAATTAAACGCAGTGGTACTGGGTGCAGAGGTGGCATGGTTTACCGCCGTACTAGAAGCGCGAATGCTGCATTATTTTGAAAAGGATCACGCCTTGGATATTAGTGACTTAGCGGCACCAGACTTAAGTGAAAGCCAATCCCTATATGCGCAATTTGTGTTGCAAAATCAGTTTAACCAGTGGCAGCGGTTGGCCTTGATATTGGCGATGCTGCCGCATATTAAACCTGAAGCTTTAGACTTGTTTTACATTAAAAATCGGCAGTTAGATAAGCGTTACCCTGAATTTGGCGGGTGGAATGGTAAATCTCATTCGGGTTTTTTACCTACAATAGAAACTTTTTTGTTTGTTGTTGCTGGTGGCGATCTAGTCCGTCGCTTTAGCGCATTAGCCGAATTTGATGACGAATCCCCTTTAGTAAAGTATCGCGTTATATCCCTTAATAGTGAGCACCAAGATGAGCCGTTTACTGCGGCAGCTTTGCGCTTAAGTGGCGAATACCTCACTGCTTTTACGACCGGGATGTTGCATAAACCGCATTATAGTAGTGCATTTCCCGCCAAGCGCTTAACTACGCCCTTAGAGTGGCAAGATTTAGTATTACCTTCGCGCGTAATGGAAGAAATTAACCAATTGCTTAGTTGGATTAGCCATCAGCGGCAAATCATGCAAATGGATATAGCTAAAAATTTGAAGCCTGGATTTCGGGCTTTACTTTACGGCCCTCCGGGTACCGGTAAATCACTCACTGCTGCCTTAGTGGGTAAGCATTGTGACATGGATGTATATCGAGTCGACTTGTCAGCTTTAGTATCAAAATACATTGGCGAAACCGAGAAAAACTTAGCGGGCGTATTTGACCAAGCGGAATCAAAAAATTGGATCCTCTTTTTTGATGAGGCCGATGCCTTATTTGGCGCACGTACCCAAACACAATCCTCTAATGATCGTCATGCGAACCAAGAAGTGGCTTATTTGCTGCAACGAATCGAGGATTTTCCAGGGGTGGTGATTCTAGCGTCCAACATTAAAGACAATATAGACATTGCTTTTATTCGTCGTTTTCAAGCGGCTATTTACTTCCCAATGCCGGACGCAAAACTACGTCAAACTCTTTGGCAAAACATGCTCGGCGAACAAAATTGCCAACAGCGCGAGTTTGACTTATCTGAGTTGGCCGATTCCTATCAACTGTCTGGAGGGGCGATGACCAACGTAGTTAGAAACAGCGCTTTACTGGCAATTAGGCAAGGACGAAACCAGTTATCTAGCGAAGATATACATGAAAGTGCGCAGCGAGAAATGCGTAAAGAAGGGAAATCTATTTAATGAATAAACTCAAAGTAATCACCTTTAGCGTGGTAATGGTTGGTTTATTTACCGGCTGCTACAGCTATAGTGCCTTAGCTGAACAAGCTTCAGAAAATGCTGCTACACCTGCCATTGCTGCACAGACTACACTCAGCGAGCCAGCAGGGATCGCTGGTGATACCTCTAGTCAAGCAGATACGACTTTAACAGACAGTGCAGTGCCATTGGCAAAACAAAACAGGAATAATTCCGTCACTTTAACTATTACTGTTAGTAACAATAATGGTCAGCCAATACTAATAAACAAAGCGGAAGATGGTGAAACAGCAAACCAACCACCAAACAACAGCAAATCTAGTGGCAACGCTAAAACAGAAAGCCAAGGGGATGGCTCAACATTAGATAACTCTATCCTTATCGAATCTAGTGGCAATATTGCCAAGTTAACAGGTGACACCAACAGTGCTAGTGCTGTTGATACCAATAAGCTGAGCAGTATCAACGAGGTTGCCACTTTAGATACTCAACAGCCGATACTAAGTTGTAAGAAGGCCACGGCTTCAGCTACTAAACTAAGTAAATGGCAAACTATGTTGATTCAAGTGGGCTTGTATTTGGAGCACCATCGCTATTCTGATAACAAGCAAGCTAAACAAGACTTTAAATATTTAAGTGATGGTATTGGTGAAGGAGTCACTAAGAATTGGCTAGCTAGATACTGTCAACATTTACCGATAGAGCAACAGAGCGATGTGATTAATACGCTGTATCTGTCGGGATCGTTTCAAACATTATCAACACAGTGCCAAAAATTGCTAATGACTGATTACAAAGTATGGGGGGATAAAACATTTCAACAGTTTTTAGCTATGTGCATTTCTCCTTCACCCACTCAGCCCGATAATGTGAGTAGTGACTATTATCAGTTTGTTGCTTGTAAAGACGGTGAGCCACAAACCCACTGCATTGCCCCTGAAAACTACCCTGCATCAGCACTAAGCACATTAGATGAACAAGACAATTATTTTGCTACTTTTGGCGGTTTAATCGCCCAGCTAAAAAGTGCTAATACGGGCTTTGATGACCAACAATTAACCAGCTTACAGAGTCAAACAAGGCGAGACTTTCCCGCAGTGCTACCAGAGATTCCATTATTTTATTCTGATTGTGGTTGTGTGCACGAAGAGTATTTTGAAACTCACCGTTATGCTTATTTCCCCGCTAGTCGTTTACTTGTAGAACCCACAAAAGAAATAGAAGTAGCCAATGACGCCTTAGTGCTACCACCAATTATCGATCTTCCCTACAGCAATATGTCACGCATTGCCTTCGACCGAGTGGTTATTGAGGAAGATGGTAGTGGTACGTTTAACGGGTGGCAAGAGATTAGTCGCAGCTTTATTCGTGAAGCGCATAGGCATAATACCGAAGTGGATGTATTACTTAACTTTAAGCAATGGCGCATGGCCAAGGCCACAACCCTGCAAAAACAAATGGATTCTGTGAAGCAGTATTGGCTAGAAAGCTCGAATACCACGTTGTGGGATAAATTGGTCAGTATTAGTAGCGATGTAGATGGTCTAAATATACTGTTCGAAGACCTATACCCGCATGTTCAGACTAGTGAATCATGGGGAAATCTTGCTGAGCAAGATGCTGAGGCCATTAACCAGTATATTAGTACGCTGTTAACGCTCACCCGTGCAAATACAGGTTTGGCTAAGAAGGTAGAACTAAGCCTAACTCTCGATTTAGCCGCTTGCCTCATTGACAGTGATTGTGTAGAAGGCTATTTACCCCATTTTTGGAACACTCTTGATGTATGCCCTTCTATAGAGGCAGGTAGTGGCCAATTTGAGCGCTGCCCCAATGGAGATATTCCGCTGAAATTTATTATGGTTACTGTATCGGGAAATGCCGCAGAAGACAGTAATCGCCTGTTCAACAGTTACGACAAAGCATTTCATGGACAAACTAAAGGCAATTTATTGATTAAAACACTTCCTGTAGTAAGCCCTGCTATATTGTATCAAGAGGAACTAAACTCAGACCCAAGCACTAAACCCTACAGCGCGCCATTTAAACAAGCGGTGTACTTTGGAAAGTATGTATTGGGAGGCAATGCGTACTGGCCTTTAGCCAAAGCGCATAGTAGTGAGATTCAAGCGCTTATTTATCAGTCTGTTCATGAAGATACCACTACACCATTTGCCCGCACATTGGTGTTAGAGGCGCAACAAAGTACCGGCGTAGATATTTGTAAGTATGTATGTACTGGCCGAGAAATTTATCGTCCAGCTTTTGTGGTCTATTTGCTATTCATGGTGTTTATTACGGTGTTGCGCTCGGAGTCCTGCGTAATGTGTGGCGTGATAGAGCGTTACTTTAGTGTTTACATTGTCATGTGGTTAGTATTGGTGGCGATGTTTATTGCATGGTTAGGCTGTGATGAGTTATGGAATGAACTACAGCAAGAAGTTTTGTTTATCGGATTTGTTGGTTTAGCCTTACTGTGTGTATTGCAGTTAGTAAACAAACGAGAGGGGCCGTTACCCTAGGTTTTTAAGTGGAAAGTTAAAGCTGAAAATCGAACCGGACAGTTAATGCCCAATTAAGGAGATATAAACATGGCTCAAAGTACCAAAGTATCAGTTGTTAGGCAAAGCGATGACTACCAAAGTTCTAGTACTCAAAGGACTTTGGTTAATGATACGCGTAGTGGGTTGCGTCAGCTACAGCAAGTGCAACAAGCTGCTAATAACAGCCGAAATTCAAATAAATTGGCTCAGTTAAAGCACCGTATTGCACCGGCATCTGGTATAGCGAGTCAAGCTATTCAAAAAGCCAATAAAACGGGTTTACCTGATAACTTAAAATCGGGCATGGAAAATTTATCAGGCATGAGTCTAGATAATGTAAAGGTACACTATAACTCGCCTAAACCTGCCGCTGTGCAAGCTCATGCGTATGCGCAAGGTAATGACATTCATTTAGGGGCAGGCCAAGAGAAGCATCTACCTCACGAATTAGGCCATGTGGTACAGCAAGCGCAGGGTAGAGTCAATGCGACTACCAGCATGGGTGGAATGGCAGTAAATGATAACCCTTCATTAGAGCATGAGGCTGATGTAATGGGGGCGAAAGCTTTGCAAATGCAAAGCAAACCTGAATGCTGATTGAGCTATCTAAAATCACTAGAGCGCTCAAGTTTCTTTAAGTTGAGCTTTTACTAAAGCCATTTTATCCATTATATATCGTTATCTTCTGGGCTTGGCTCCAACTCCAATTGCTGCAGTGCAATTACCGCTTGGGTGCGATTTTTAACGTTAAGTTTGCGGAAAATAGCTGTAACATGCGCCTTAATAGTAGCTTCAGATACACTGAGTTCGTAAGCAATTTGTTTGTTTAGCAAACCTTCGTTCAGCATGACTAATACTTTGTATTGCTGTGGTGTGAGGCTGGCTAAGCGCTCGGCGAGAGGGTCTTCTTCTACTTGGCTGGTAAAATCGATACCGGCTGGAAACCAATCGTCGCCTTCCATAATGTGTTGAATAGCGGCAACTAGCTGCTGCAATGGCGTTGATTTAGGTATAAAGCCCGTCGCGCCCAATTGCTTGGCTTTTTGTACTACGCTGGTTTCTTCACTGGCCGAAATCACCACAATAGGTAGCTCGGGGTATTGGCCATGTAAATGGGTAAATGCCGAGAAACCATTAGCACCAGGCATTTTTAAATCGAGTAGTAATAAGTCGGGGTCACGCTCTAGGTCTAAGAGCTTGAGTAGGTCGTTAACATTCTCAGCTTCTAGTAACTGAGCATCGGGAACTGCAGTTTGCACTGCTTGCTGAAGAGCACTACGAAACAAGGGGTGGTCATCAGCGATAATGATCTTGTAAGTATCTTCCATAGCGAGGGTTTTCTGCCTTTTTTTTGACCATAGCACCAAGCCCTCACGGATTCAATTTGCTTACTAATTAACTGTGAAGGCCGAGCAAAGTTCCCATGCCAAGCAGGGTTGATCCGCTAAAGCGATTTACCCATTGTTGATAACGTTGCAGCTTAACTTGTACTCGATGATGCGAAAGAATTCGCACGATTACGTACCAAAGCAGGGCGGTTTCGAGCAGCAAGGCTGCACCCAAAATCAGCTTTTCGCTAAGCAAAGTATCGCTGCCAATAAACTGGCTAAATACGCTAACCACAAACACTAAAATTTTAGGATTGAGTAAGTTACAAGCAACGCCACTAAGCACCACTTTTTTAGCTCGTTTGGGTTGTGGCTCTCCGGCTAGTTCAATTAGCTCTGACCGGCTAAATAAGGTTTTTAAACCAAGAAATACTAAAAAGCCAGCGCCGCTCCAACGCAAAATTTCGAACAGCAAGGGCGATTGTTTGATAAGGATAGACAGCCCACCAATAGCTAGGCTGATATGAATGCTAAAGCCTAGCAATACACCCATCACGCATAGTGCGGCTTGGCGTTTACCACTACTGGCATTGCGCAATACCATTACCATATCTGGGCCAGGGCTTAACATGCCAAGAAGATTAATTAATAAAAGAGCGCTGAGGGCTTCTAACACGGGCCATCCCTGAAACTGGAAGTCGAAAACTGGCGCTAGTGTAAGAAGCAACGCTGACTAGATAAATGGAATTATTGTTATTTAAAGTATTCCAAAATGGAATTAAGTTTATCTAAACGAGTTATTGTAGAAAATGTGAGCTGAGTTTTTGTAGCGCTGCTTAAGTTGATATGGGTTAATTTGTTTTTGGGTAGGCAGTGATAATTTTTGGTTAGTAGGTAAACTACGCCATGCAGTTATTGCTAAGGCAATCGATGTTTAGCTAAACAAAGTTAAGGGAAGAGCGTGCAAACAGCTGATGTATCAATTAACAAATATTTACTCTGGTTTTCGCTGGTGTATTTCGCCAGCTCCTTAGTATTTGGCATGGTGGTGTCTTACTTAGATTTAGAAACCAATAGCTTTTTAGGCCTTATTATTTTGATGCTGTCGGCTTTAATAACTGTTCAGCTATTTGTAAACGATCATCGCCGGGTACTTACTCGGCGTGAACTGCGGTATTTAAGTTTTTGGTCTTGGTTAGCGTCGGTGCTTATTTCTGTGATCGAGTTGCTGGCGGTGTTTGCTTATTCTTTCTACGAGATTTACGGCATGATTGCTTGGTTAGATGTGCAAGCAGAACTGTCAGCTTTATTATTTGAACTGTCTATCGACTTACATGCTCTTTATGCGATTATTGCAGTTGTATTGTTAGTATTTTGGGGCTTAACACGCTTAGCTTATGGCTTTGCGAATAAAGCATTTACTAAGCAATTAGCCAGAACAGATCCACTTTAGGCTTCAATTTTGGTTTAATTTGGGTAGGGGCAATGTCTACAGCCATTGCCGCAGCATGTGCCGCGCTTAAGGTGATACCAGGCACTAAGCACCATGAAACCATTCTCTGTTGTGTAATCTAGATGCTCTCGAAGTTTGCTTGATGCCTCGCCTATAGGGCGATAGCGCGCTGCTTGTGCTAACATTTCGGCATGTGGTGTACTGGCAATTAACCGTTCTAGTTTAACCGCCAGTTTTTTAGATAAACAGCCTTGGCAGAAACAAGCATCGCCGGTTAAACCCAGCGTAACCGGCAATATTGTGGGCATTTTCATACACCAGCATTGTGCATTTGCGGTGCAGGCGAGTGATTCCCCGCAGCCCGGGCAGATAGACGAAGAGGGTGTAGTTGATTTAGGTTTATTCATGGTGGCCTAATTAGGCGATACTTGATATTCGCCAGCATAAACAATTTCGCTACTTCCGCCTATGTTTCCCTGTTAAACCTCACCCTCTATTTTTCGCTGGTTTACCAAGAACTGCACCGTTTGTTCAATTACCTGTGGGTCTTTAAGGATCTTAAAATGGCCTAAACCTTGGGTCTGGTAGTGGTTAGCGGCTGTCCAGCGCTGCTCAATTTGCTTGAATTGTTGTTGAGCCACTTCTTGGTCTTGATCATCACTGATCAACAAACCTTTGGTGGTTTGCGGCACCAAACGCTCTACGGTAAATAACTGCCAAGGATCGTCGCCCGCCAACAAGTTCTGCATTTTTTCGCCCACTTGTTGTTGAAACGAGGCTTTAAGCCCACGACTTAAGTTAAGTAGCTTGGCGTAGGTATTAAACATTTCTTGAACGTTTAAGTGTGGCGCTAGCATCACAATATTGTTGGTGGTAAACCCTCGCTGCTGAGCGGTGGTAGTAGCCATCGCCCCAAAGGAGTGAGCTAATACGCAGTGCACTGGGGCATATTGCTGAGCAATCGCGCTGAGGCTGTCGCTAAAATCAAGCAAGTGGCTATGTTTGTCTGTATGCATGCCATGACCAGGGGCGTCAAATGCTGCAACTTGGTATCCAGCCTCCACCAATGGTTTTACAAAATGACGAAATTGAATCCCACTGCCACTCCAACCGTGTAAACACACCACCAAAGGCCCACTTCCCCAAAAGTGTAGAGCCACTTTATGTTGGTTTACATTGATAGAGTGCACTTGCTCGGCACTTTGCCAAAACTGCTGAGCCTTAGGGCTAGGTTTACGTTTAAACACTCTAAACCACAAATTGGCGAGTTGAGCTCCCGCCCAACGTTGATGGCAATACCCCGCCAAGTTGAATAACAAACCTGCTGCTTGGTAACTCAGCGGTACCACACGTTTGTGGCGCTTACCTGCAAGGGCATGATTAATATCGGTACTCGCTTTTGCTGTTTCGCTATTAATCGGTGTTGGTTCTTGAGAGATGGGCTGATTCATTTTATGGCTCCATGCGACTGAGTGGCTAGTATGCCGATTGCTAGAACACAAAATAAGTGTCATATTTGCCAATGTAATGGTGAAATTGGACATGAGATGAAAGCCGCAATTTTATTAATGGATAACTGTTTTGGCACAGGTATTAACGGTATTTTAGACGCCCTAATTGCCGCCAACTACAGCTTAATCAAGTCTGGTGCGCAGCCTTTATTTGAGTGGGAGTTAGTGTCTTTAGACGGCAATAGTGTGCGACCCACCAATGGTTTACGCATTGATGCCGATTGTGATTTAGCCAGTTTTGTCGCGCGTGGCGATAAACCCGATATTTGGATTATTCCCGGTATTTATCAGTCGGCCAGTAACTTTGGTAAGGTGCAGGCGGCAATGCAAAAAAGTGAAGTAATGGTACCGGTACTGCAACAACACATGGCCGAAGACAAGATGATTGTTTGCATGTGCACCGGAGCGTTTTTACTGGCCCAAGCCAATTTACTGGGAAAGAACCCTGCGCTAATGCATTGGCGTAATGAACACCATTTTCGTCAAGCTTTCCCTACGCTCACCATTGATAGTCAAAACACCATTGCTGAGTATCACAATTTGTTGTGCTCAATTGGCGGCAGCATGGCTTATGAGTACCTAGTGTTGCGTTTAATTGGTCGTTTTGCGGGACATCAAACGGCAATTAACACTGCTAAGTTATTGATGATGGATTTAAACGCACCGCCTGCCGCGCCTTATCGGGCGACTCACTTCAAACCTGAACACCAAGATGCGTTAGTGCAACAGGCGCAATTGTATTTGCAACGTAATAGTAGCGAAGAACTGAACATGGTGGGATTAGCCGAGGAACTGAATATTAGTGATCGCCAGCTAAAGCGCCGTTTTGCAGCTGCCTTAGCTTGTTCACCACTGCAGTACTTGCAACAGGTGAGGGTGAATCAAGCCTGTAATTTGTTAGAGGCAACTCAGCTGCCGAGTAGCAAAATTGTACTAGAAGTGGGCTACAAAGACGAAAGTAGCTTCCGCCGATTATTTAAAAAGCAGATGGCAATGACCATGGAAACCTATCGCCAGCAATTTGGCATTATGGCTCACAGTATTTCAGCATAAGAACAGTTGCTTTATTAAGCCTTTAATTTGTTCGTGTAAGTGCTTACTTACGTCTTGATTAAGTCATTGCTTGGTGTATCTGCTGCCTAAACCAAGAGTGCGCTGGATCGTGATGATTACGGTGATGCCAAATTAGCGAGTACTCAAAATTTTCTACAGTAAAAGGTAAATCAACGATCGCCAGTGGTCGCTGTTTTACTAACTGCTGGGCAATCTTTGCTGGCAAAGTAAGAATAAAACGCGTTTCGCTAAGTATTTGAACGGTCGCTGGATAAGACGATGCACGAAACTGTATTTGTCGCTGAAACCCTTGTTGCTGTAAGTACCGGTCAATGTGGCTATTTTTGTCCGCCCCGGTGGTAATAATGGCATGAGGATAGCGACAATAATCAGCGACACTAGGCGTGTTAAGGGCTAAATAGGGGTGCTGTTGGTGCATTAAACACACTAAGCGATCGGTACCTAAAGTAGTGGCATGTAACTCGGTACTGTCTTTAGGCGGTAGTGTCATGCCTAAATCTACTTCACCACTGTGCAGTAACCGATTGGTGGTGTGATCCCAGTTGCACAGTTCTATATTAAGCTGCGGCGCTTGCTCATAGATTAAGCCTAGTACCTTAGGTGGTAAGTGTTCACTAACATAGTCAGAGGTAGCAATGGTAAAGGTGCGCTGGCAGAGGCTGGGCTCAAAAACCTGTTGATGTAACAGGTTTTCTACTGAATCCAACAGGGGAGCCACTTGGGCTTTTAGCTCTAAGCCTTTAGGTGTGGCTTGTAATTGGCCCTGCACACGTACCAACAATGGGTCGCCAAACACTTCGCGTAATTTGGCTAAATGCTTGCTCATGGCAGATTGGCTTAAATGCATTTTCTCAGCCGCGCGAGTTACGCTTTGCTCTTGCAGAAGGTAATACAAAGCGCTGAGTAAATTTAGATTTATTTTGCCAAGTTGCATGGGGTGTTCCTGTTATGAAGTGTTTAGCTTACTCGGGCTGGTGTTTTGTGTATAGCGGCAAATAGTTTGATTCACTATTTGTTGATATTATTGATTTTATTGTCAGTGTGTTGTTTTGCTGCAGCTCTTTGTTGAGCTATATCACTCTTTTATTTTGTAACAAGATGTTAACGTTCACACAAACTTAGCTTAGCTCTCGAAAACGTGATTACATAATTGCTGATCTGGAAAACATAATAAGTGGTGATGTGCCATCCAGTTAACATGTAAGCGCTTACATATGGATGTGGCAAATTTTTAAAAGTGAGATAGAGATGCTAATACACAAAAAGTTGTCAATTACTCAATTGATTCTCGCAACATTTTCGCTGCTATGTGTCGTATTGTTAGGTTTAGGCTTAGTGGCATGGAAGCAAATGCAGCAAGCCGAAAACACCATGGGTGAAGTGATTACCCAAGCGTTCCCATTAATGGAGCATACCAGCCATTTAGACCGAAGCTTAACTGCGGTTGAACGGGTACTGAATAATGCGATTCAAGAACGCGATGAGCAACAAGTTAATCAACTCATTGAGCAATATCGTCAGCGTGTGGCTGACTACAAAGTTGCTGAAGATGTATTGGTTAACTGGTTAGCTGAAAACGGCGTAGAGAGCGAGAGCTTCACTGTAGTGCAAGAGCAAAATGAGCTGTTGTTCGAAGATAGCGAAAGCTTATTAGAACTACACCAGGATGTTATTTCTAGCGGTACTTCTTTGTCGGAGCGCACTGCAACTTTCCAAGGTATTTCACTTCGTATTAACTTATTGTTAGGCCAACTGTTTGATGAAACCGATCCTAATATGACCAGAGTGTTATTGGATGCGGTAAGCACCGATTTATCGGCCATGCAATTGGCCACCATTAACGTATTAAATTCAACTGACCCGCGAGAAGTGGGTAAATTGATGACCAGCAACCGCGAAACTAAAACTTACGTTGAAGAAGATTTTGGTGACTTGATTGTGGAAAAAGAACTGTCAGGTGACTCTCAAGGCGAGCATGAGTTAGTAACGCAAGTTCCATGGTTATTGAATGAAGTGACTGCCTTTGGTGGTTTGTTAGGGCAATACCAACAGTATTTAATTAAGCAAAACCAGTTAATGAAGCTGAAAGGCTCAATTACAGAGCAATTAGAGGCCGTTAATGCCAACCTTAGCCAGCTAATTACCGAGAGCCAAAGCGCCACAGAGAAGCAGATTGAAGGTGCGTCGGGCAGTATTTCTACCTTGATTAGCAGCGGCGCAGTGGTCATTCCCTTAACGGTATTGTTTTGTTTAGCCATGGGATTAACCATTCAACAGTTGATTAGGGCTCCATTGAAGCAGTTGATCGAAACCTTGAAGCACTTAGCAGCCGGCGATTTAAGCCAACGCTGCCAATACCAAAGTGGCAACGAGTTTGGCATGTTGAGTTCGCAGCTTAACCAAGTGATTGAGCAACAGCGCGACACTGTGACCGGTTTGCGCAATAAGAGTGAGGCTCTAGGCCAAGCTTCTACGGTTAACCGCCAGCACGGCAACGACATGTTGAAGCAACTGGACGAGCAACGCAGCCAGTGTATTACCGTGTCGGCGGCTATGACTGAAATGGAGCAGGCTATTCAAGATGTGGCTCGACGCGCCGAATCAGCCGCCCAAGGGATGCGAGAAATTAGTGATAGTACCCAAGATGGTGTGCGTTTAACTGAAGAAGCTTTAGAGAACAACCAAGCCTTAGCGGCCAATATTGCGAGTTCGACTGATAGAGTTAAACACGTTAATGAAAGCAGCAACGCCATTTTTGGCATTTTAGAAGTGATTGAAGGGATTACTCAGCAAACCAACTTGTTAGCACTTAACGCTGCCATTGAAGCGGCTCGCGCCGGTGAACAAGGGCGTGGCTTTGCTGTGGTAGCTGATGAAGTTAGACAACTAGCACAGCGCACCGCGTCGTCTACCACTGAGATTCAAACCATGATTGGTGGGCTTCAGCAAGATACCTCACTGGCAGTGAAAGAGATTGAGCAGTGTAACCAGAGTATGGAGCTGAATGCCAACAACGTGAACAGTATTAACCAGCAGATCCGTGACATTAACACTCACATTGAGCGACTATCGCTGCTTAATGAAGAAATTAGTGTAGCCACTAATCAGCAGCAAACAACCAGTGAAGATGTGTCGTGCAGTATGGAAACCATTTCGAGTGCGGCGCAGCAAAACTTAACGGTAGTTACTGAGCTAAATCGCCTGAGTGACGATTTAGAATCGGTGGCTAAAGAACAAGTTGATTTGGTACAGGGCTTTAAGGTCGCTTAAGTCTCGACGGTACTAAAGAAAAAACCACCTTAGGGTGGTTTTTTAATTGGCTAATACTGGTAGCCACAGTTCGCCTTAAAGGCCGGAACACTTACTGTATCTTTGCTAAGGCATTAGACCTTACTGAAAGCGAGATCTGAACTGCCACCACTATATCTAGCGCCACGCTACAATTGTAAATTACGACCCATTTTAAGATTTAGTCATTAACAGGCCAATAGTGCTAGCGAACGAAAATATTGAGTAGAGCCTTAAGCCATAACAGCACTGAATAAAAAGCCACCTTAGCGGTGGCTTTTTATTAACTATAAACCGTTGAGTATTAAGTGGGCTTTAAAGGCTTCGGCGTTCATAAAGCCGGTGACTCTGGCTTGGTTTAGTTCTTCGCCTGCGTGGTTAAACAACAATATGGTGGGCAAACCTAATACTTCATAATGGCCGAGTAGTTTTATTGCTGTGGCATTGGTTTTTGTCACATCAGCTTGAATCAGTACCATGTTGTCAAGCTTTGCAGCCACTTGTGGCGCATGAAAGGTTTCATTTTCAAAGGCTTTACAGGCGGTACACCAATCGGCGTAAAAGTCGACCAACGCGGGTTTACCTTGCGCTGCGGCTAACGCTAACTGCTGCTGCATTTCTTCCAAGTTTGCTACTCGAATAAACTCGCCTTGTTTAATGGCTTGAGGAGGCGACAACCAAGGTTGAGCTGCCCACAACAAGGCCACAATCATTATCGCCGACAAGATAAGTTGACGGGCAGTTTGCCAGGCACTTAATACGGTTAAGCGGTTCTGATGATAGTAGTAAGCGCTAGCTCCAATCACTAACACTGCCCATAAAGCGTGAACCGCCGAAGCCGGAATAAATCGTTCTAGCAGTAATACCGCTACCGCTAATAACATCACGCCAAAAAATGTTTTAACGTGGTTCATCCATGCGCCAGCTTTAGGCAGCAAACGGCCGCTACTTGCGCCAAGTATTAGCAGCGGTAAGCCCATGCCTAAACTCAAGCTGTATAAAGTGAGCGCGCCCAAGCCAATGTCGCCACTTTGGGCCACATAAATGAGCACGCCAGACAACGGTGCTGCTGTACAAGGCGAAGCGACCAAACCTGAAATCATCCCCATAATTGCAGCGCCAGTGAGCGAGCCAGCCTGTTGCTTATTGCTTAAGTTGTTTAGCTTTTGTTGTAAGTTGCTAGGAAGCTGTAGGTTGAAAACACCAAACATCGATAGAGCCAACACCACAAACAGTATGGCTAAACTGCCTAAGATAACAGGGTGTTGTAAGGCTGCTTGAAATTGCAATCCGGCGCTGGCGACCACTAAGCCTAAAGCCGTAAAAGTTACCGCCATGCCTTGCACATAAGCTAAAGATAATGAAAAGGCGCGTTTGCTACTCAGCTGCTTGCCCGAGCCGGCAATAATACCAGTAAGAATGGGGTACATAGGAAATACGCAAGGTGTAAAGGCCAGGCCAATTCCCAATACAAAAAACAACAAAGTATTTAGCCAAATACTGCTATTGGTTAAACGCTCGGCCAGTACCCATTGTTGGCTAATAGGCACTGATTCAGTGCTAGCTGATTGCGCTGGGCTGTTATTGTCAGCGTCGCTAATCGAGTTCGCTGAGTCAGTAAGCGCTGAACCGCTTTGCGAAAGAAATACCGATTTGGTTTCCGGTGGGTAACATAAGCCTGCTTCAGCACAACCTTGGTAAGCCACGGTAATACTATTGGCGTTATTAAACTCACTTAAGGGCAATGAAAAGGAAACATCGTGTGGGTAAATCATCACTTCACCAAAATAGGCGTCGTTGTACAATTTACCTTGTGGTAAACGAGAGCTTAAATCTAGAGATTGTCCGTCGGCTTCAACAATAAACTGCGCCTGATAGAGATAATACTCTTCAGCCACTTGCCAGCTTAAGTGCAGGGCCTTGTCTTGTTCTACAAAGTTAAAGGCGAAGGCGCTGTCTACCGGCAAAAAATCATGAGCGTTGGTCGACGGGCCAGTATTTAAACCCGGTAGCTGATCAAGCAAGTTGTTGGCATGGGCGGGTAGGCTCAAGCAGAGCGCTAATACTACTGTAAAGAATCGTTTAGCCATTTGAGGTAATCACTCGCTCCTTGTTCAATCGGTAGTGCAATGTATTCAGGGCAATCATAAGGGTGCTCTTTTCTTAAAAAACACTGCAATGGATTTATACACCGTAAATTGGTTTTAATTTGCAGTTGTACTTCTTGGCTAGACTCAATTTTGTCTTGCCACCGATAGATAGACCTGAGTTGCGGTAAAATGTTAACACAAGCGGCTAACTTTTTTTCTACCACTTGCTGGGCAAAGCGTTGCGCTGAGTCTTGATCTGGGAACGTGGTGAGAACCAAATAGCAGGCAGTGTCCATTATCAACTCCTTTTTAAGGCTTTATTAAAGTGTAGAAACCTTGGCGTTAAGTGCTTAAGCTATTTACTAACAGCAGGGTTAACCGCTGCTTTATTGAACACAAACCTTTAAATTTGCCCCATTAGCCCCCATATTTTACTCTTAAGGTGAAGCGCTGATTAAGCTTCTCCATGACTTAGAGGAACTACGCCTTGTTTTTATATGTATTTTTGTTGTTTGCTGGCCTGTCGTACGCCGAGATTTATGTACTGATTCAGGTGGGCAGCCAAATGGGAGCCTTAAGTGCCATCGCTCTCACTATTCTTACCGCATTGGTGGGTGCGTCATTAGTTCGTAGCCAAGGATTACAAACCGCTTTTCAAGCGCGTTCGGCGATGGAGCGAGGTGAAACACCTGCTCAGCAAATGATTGAAGGGCTAATGTTGATTATTGCTGGCGCTATGCTGGTAATGCCTGGTTTTATTACGGATACCTTTGGTTTGCTTATTTTACTGCCGCCGCTGCGGGCTTTTTTGGCGTCGCGAGTATTAAAATCTCAAGCGCTTAAGATGCAGTCGATGCGTTTTCAAACGCCGGGAGGCGGCAATGTGAAAGATGCTAATCCGCCAAGCGGTAAAGTGGGTGAGAAACCCGGCAGCACCATTGAAGGTGAGTTTGAAAGAAAAGATGACTAAAACAAAAAAGAAGGGCAAGCCCTTCTTTTTTTATATCTGTCTAAAGCTTATTGCTTAGTGTTTGGTGGTCACGATGCGTGGATTCAAGCCTTTGCTGGTAGACAAAAATGAATCAAACTCATCGGAACGCAGATGCTCTTCGGCTTCTTTAACGCTACCCTGGAAAGACAAATAAACAGTTTTCTCTTTTGAGAGAAATCCGCTTAAACGCTCAAATGCAATGTAAAGTTGCTGCATGCTAAGTGCTCCCGCTATTACGCTAAATTTAACCAACAATTTGTTATCTATTTGTTATTCAAATGTTGGTATAACTGTCTAGTACGACCAGTAGCTGTGATCCTGCTCAAATTTTTATTCGGGTTCAAGTGTTTTTTGTAAAATTTGTTGCTGAAAATGTTTTCATTTTGATATTCGCTAAGTTTTTGCGATAAAAAACCAAAAAAATTTCTGCTTTACCCCTTGTATGCGCTTTGAACGCCCCCATCTTATTTTCAACAGAAAGCTTTGTAGCCTTGGCTGCATTTTACAAACATGAATGTTTTTTAAAGGAGAGATAGCAATGAACATCCGTCCGTTGCATGACCGCGTTATCATCAAACGTAAAGATCAAGAAAGTAAGTCTGCTGGTGGCATTGTGCTAACTGGTTCAGCGGCTGAAAAATCGACGCGTGGCGAAGTAGTTGCCGTAGGTAAAGGTCGTATGCTTGATAACGGTGAAATCCAAGCCTTAGATGTAAAAGTTGGTGACACTGTAGTATTTAACGAAGGTTACGGCGTTAAATCTGAAAAAGTTGATGGCGAAGAAGTGCTAATCATGTCTGAGTCAGACATTCTAGCAATTGTAGAATAATCTCCCTTTTTTCTGGTTAAGAAAAAGCTGAACGAATATTAGGAAATGTATCATGGCAGCTAAAGACGTATTATTTGGAAACGATTCACGCAGCAAAATGTTGGCTGGTGTAAACGTACTTGCAGACGCAGTAAAAGTTACTCTAGGTCCTAAAGGCCGTAACGTAGTATTAGACAAATCTTTTGGCGCTCCAACCATCACTAAAGATGGTGTATCTGTTGCTAAAGAAATCGAACTTGAAGACAAGTTTGAAAACATGGGCGCACAAATGGTGAAAGAAGTTGCTTCTCAAGCCAACGATGCTGCTGGTGACGGAACGACTACTGCAACTGTACTTGCTCAATCTATTGTTAACGAAGGCCTTAAAGCAGTAGCTGCTGGCATGAACCCAATGGATCTTAAGCGCGGAATCGACAAAGCAGTAATCGCTGCAGTTGAAGAGCTTAAAGGTTTATCTGCTCCTTGTGCCGACACTAAAGCGATTGCTCAAGTAGGTACTATCTCTGCTAACTCTGATGTCACTGTTGGTAACATCATCGCAGAAGCAATGGAAAAAGTAGGTAAAGAAGGCGTAATTACGGTTGAAGAAGGCCAAGCGCTAACAGATGAGTTAGACGTTGTTGAAGGTATGCAGTTTGACCGCGGTTACCTATCTCCTTACTTCATCAACAACCAAGAGAACGGTACTGTTGAGCTAGACAGCCCATTCATTCTTTTGGCTGACAAGAAAATCTCTAACATCCGCGAACTTCTTCCTTTATTGGAAGCACTAGCTAAAGCGGGTAAGCCATTGCTTATTATTGCTGAAGATGTAGAAGGCGAAGCCCTAGCTACATTAGTAGTTAACAACATGCGCGGTATTGTTAAAGTATCTGCGGTTAAAGCCCCTGGTTTTGGTGACCGTCGTAAAGCTATGCTTCAAGACATCGCTATCCTAACTAACGGTACTGTTATTTCTGAAGAAGTTGGCCTTGAGCTAGAAAAAGCCACTTTAGAAGACTTAGGTACAGCCAAGCGTGTAGTTATCTCTAAAGACAACACTACTATCATCGATGGTGTTGGTGAAGAAGCGGCGATTCAAGGCCGAGTTAACCAAATTCGTCAACAAATCGAAGATACCTCTTCTGATTACGACAAAGAAAAACTTCAAGAGCGCGTAGCTAAACTAGCTGGCGGTGTAGCGGTAATTAAAGTTGGTGCTGCTACTGAAGTTGAAATGAAAGAGAAAAAAGACCGCGTAGAAGATGCACTACACGCAACTCGCGCCGCGGTTGAAGAAGGCGTAGTGGCTGGTGGTGGTGTTGCTCTAGTGCGCGCTGCTGCTAAAGTAGCTGGCCTTGAAGGTGACAACGAAGACCAAAACGTAGGTATTCGTGTAGCACTTCGCGCAATGGAATCTCCTCTTCGTCAAATCGTAACTAACGCGGGTGACGAAGCATCTGTTGTTGCTAACAAAGTTAAAGAAGGCGAAGGTAGCTACGGTTACAACGCTGGTACTGGCGTATACGGCGACATGCTAGAAATGGGTATTCTTGACCCAACTAAAGTAACCCGTTCTGCTCTTCAGTTTGCTGGTTCTGTTGCAGGTTTAATGATCACTACCGAGTGTATGATTACTGACAAGCCTGAAGATAAAGCTGCTGGTGGCGCTCCTGATATGGGCGGCATGGGTGGTATGGGCGGCATGGGCGGCATGGGCGGCATGATGTAATCATCGCTCCATCTATTCATAGAAACTCATAAAGTTTCTAAAAGCCGGTAAAGCTTAGCTTTACCGGCTTTTTTATTGCTGTAAATTTTGTGTTTTGACTACAAACCGCTAACAAACAATTCCGCTCTAGTCTGAGTGAAGTAAGGCTATAGGGATTAGAGGGGCAGCTACTGCTTGCTCGGCTTTAAGTCTGAACAAGCCAAGTTAATGAAGTACCGCATAATTAAATTGAATACTTAGCAAGTTAATTGAACGCCATTCTGACTTACGTAAAGTGCATTTTCGCCTTAATACTCATGATCTTGAAGGCGCGCTTTTATTCTTCAAAACTATGGCCACAAAATTTCCACCATCGCACTTTGCATTGAATCGCGCTATTGATTTTACTATTTCGGCTACCAATTACTATTCAGCAACAGATTTGGTTTAGGTATAAAAATTTAGCCCTGTTGATTTTTAACAGTTAAGGCCTTGCCTCACAAAATCAGTAGTGACTTTTTAGTCAGCAATGAAGCGTGATGGACTTCACTTACCATACAACCACTAAATATATACTTATCAATAAGGTGTTAATGCCTTAGGTGTACCTTTGCCTCGCACTAAAAAGATAACAAATTTGCAGTTATTAAGGATTTCTTGGCGGCTGTAAACGCAGAGCAAAGTACTGAATAATCGTTATAGTGGGAATAACAAATGCTAACAAAAATTACAGTGAGCAGAGGTTTTATTGGCCTTAGCTCAATTATATTGCTGAACGGCTGTTTATCTGATGATTCATCGTTAAATTGCGCTCCGCCCTTAGAACAAAATGCCGAGGGTACTGCTTGTGTCAGTGTTGCTCCTTATCAAGTTCCTTTATTTTTGAAAGGTAGCTTTAGCGGTTGGTCTGCCGAAGAGAAGTTTAAGCTGAGCTTTAATGGCGAAAATTATCACTTAGACAACACTGAATTTACCGCAGGCGTTCATGAGTTTAAGGTAGCCGATGAAAACTGGACCTTAGAGACAACCTTTACAGCAAATATTGATGAGCTAACTCAGCTCAGCCCTAACACCGATTACCCTCTAGCCACTGGCGAAGCAGCTGCGAACATGTCTTTGGTGTTAGAAAATGCAGGTGTCTATGATTTTGTGTTAACGGTAGGCGAGGATCTCTCTTCTCCGGTATTTAGTTACAAGGAAGATATTCCTCCATTAGCTCAAAAACTTTATATTCGCGGCGGCTTTAATGGCTGGACCAGTGATGATGAGTTGAAGTATTTAGGTGATAACCAATATCAGCTAACTAAGCAAATCGCCCCCGGTAACCATGAGTTTAAATTGGCTTATGCTGATTGGTCGAGCGAGTGGGTGTTGGATGCCGATAATCCGGTGGTGGCAGAGCTAGATAAAGAGTACACCTTGGAGGAAAGTGGCCCGAACAGTAGTTTTTTTGTTACAGAAACGGCTTTTTACCAGTTTACTATCGATGCTAGTCAACCTTCTGCACTGGTCTTTAGTGTTACTGAAACCGATGGTAG
Organism: Agarivorans sp. 2_MG-2023; assembly: GCF_030548085.1. Taxonomy (NCBI): domain Bacteria; kingdom Pseudomonadati; phylum Pseudomonadota; class Gammaproteobacteria; order Alteromonadales; family Alteromonadaceae; genus Agarivorans; species Agarivorans sp. 2_MG-2023. The sequence goes on along the minus strand of NZ_JAUORQ010000010.1, from coordinate 34,474 downwards.
CGGTGATGTAACCATCGATCCCCATTTAGATCATGAGCTCACCCTTGAGTTGAATTACCCGAATACCATTGATGACGATGTTAGCAAAGCGACGTTTTCAGTTAAAACGGCAGCGGCAGAACTACGCGAATATGCCCAATCAACGACTCAAGATTTACGGGACCCCGGCAATAACTACGTACTTTACCAAGAGCTAGCTGGCCAGGCTAAGGTACGTACCGGAAACATTGCCTTTGACGGCTTGTTTGCGCTGGCCCTAAATGAAACGGTGCAAAACAGCGTAAGCGAGATTGTTGATGACAATTACAACGGGGGTGAAGCTATTCCATGTGATTGTTTTGAAACGGGAGCTAAATGGCACTACGTGTGGACCAGAGATCTGTCTTACGCTGCTCACTTGGGCTTGGCAATGATTGATCCTCTGCGTGTTAAAAACTCATTAGAATTTAAGCTGTCACCATACCGTGAAGGGCAAACTAAACCCGCTTATGCAAAAGGGTCTGACGACGGCTCACAGATTGTACAAGATACTGGCACGGGCGGAAGTTGGCCAATCAGTACCGACCGTGTTACTTGGGCAATGGGGGCCGAAAAGCTACTGCATAATTTGAGTGGCAATGACCGAACAGCTTTTGTGAACCAAGCTTACCCTGCATTAGTAAATACCTTAGAGAATGACCGTGTTGCTGCGTTTGACACGCAAGACGGCTTATATAGAGGCGAACAGTCGTTTCTTGATTGGCGTGAACAAAGCTACGCCAGCTGGATTGTTAACGACATTGCTAGCCTAGGCAGCAGCAAAGCCTTATCAACTAATGTACTGCACCACCAAGCAATTCAGCTGGCTGCATCGTTAGCCCAAGAGTTGGGAGACAGTGTTGCGTCAGCTAAGTATCTGGGTTGGGCAAGTGACCTTAAAGATGCTATTAACCAAGAGTTTTGGTTAGCCGATAAAGGTTTGTACAGTAGCATTATTGCTGGTCATCAAGATGGCGCAGCCTTATACAAGTTTGATTGGTTAGGCCAAGCTTTAGCGGTGGTAAGTGGTATTGCTGATAGCTCGCGAGCGGCGAGTGTTGTGGCCAATTATCCACATGGTGACTTAGGTGCGCCGGTAATTTTCCCTCAGCAACCGGGAATTGCTGTTTACCACAATCGTGCAGTTTGGCCATTTGTGACTGCTTATGGGTTGAAAGCGGCGATAAGCACCAATAATGTCGCGGTGGCCGATGCTGCCTTTGATACCCTGATTCGGGCTGCATCGCTGAATCTGTCGAATATGGAAAACCTAGAATGGTTAAGCCTTAAACCTAATTTATTGGATATCGATAATCCGGGATTATCTGGGCCGGTGATTAATTCGACTCGCCAGCTATGGTCTGTGGGGGCCCATGTAGGCATGGTGATTGATGGTGTGTTTGGCGTGCAAACGGAAGAGAGCGGCATAAATCTCAATCCGTTTATCACCAGCAAATTACGCCGTACCCTGTTTGCCAATAACAGCACTATTAGTTTACAAGGGCTTACCCTGCGTGGTCATAATATTGATGTACAAATCGAATTGCCCGCAGAGAGTGTCGAGCCTGGCTATTATCCTGTTCAAAGTGTCAGCTTAAATGGAACAAGCATTGCTTCTTCAATCGCCTGGTCGGCATTGGCAGACAGTAATAGCATAGTGATTACACTAGGAGATTTGGTAGCAGGAGCTAATGATATTTCTCAGGTAACATCTGAGGCTCTAGCTAGCCAGGACCCACAAGTGTTTGCTCCATTCTCTCCAGTGATCGAACGAGTATTTTTAGAGGCAGGCAAGCTAGCGCTAGAGATAAGTGATACTCAAAACAACGAACCAGTAAGTTATCGCATCTACCGTAATGGTGATCAAATTGCCACTCAACAAGCCTTAGGCGTTTATCTAGACAACATTGCCCCCGAAGCAGGCGTTGCTGCTTGTTATAGCGTAGAAGCAGTATTTAGCACCTCAGACAATGTGTCGCATCACAGTGTGCCGCAGTGTTATTCATCGGGCCAAGAAATACTGGTGAGTGATTCTCGGGTAAGTAGTAACGTTGCGGCAAGCCCTGCCGATGCGGTGATTGCTCAAGCTTACTTAAAGCAATGGGGTAACCAAGGCGATAGTTTAAGTGTGAGCAATTTACAAATTAGCGCCAACGGCAGCTATAACATTCAACTTAAATACCATAATGACCATAATGCGATTAATTTAGGGGTAACTAACGCCGTGAAATGGATGGCGGTTAAAAATAGCAGTGGTGATGTAGTGGCAGAAGGGCCAATTCAAATGCCACATGCGCGTACTCAGGCTAATACTAAGCCACTGGTATACTCTACACCGCTGCAGGCTGAGTTAGCCATTGGCAGCTACTCACTGGCTTTGTACGATTTTTACAATATGAGTTATTTGGCTGCCAATAGCACTTTTACTGATACCAAAGATGCTTCTATTAACTTGCTCGATATTGCAGCTATTCGAATCCAAGCAGCGGTTAAATAGCCTACTAGTTAAACAGCCAGTTGCTTTGCTACTGGCTGTTTTTCCCATTTAGCAATACCTGCCTTTCTGGCTTGAATCTTCACTTAGCTGCTAGTCACTCCCTAACTGAAGAAGCATATTTGATGAACCGACAACTAATGATGGTAAGCTAAGGAAAAATGATTAGCTATTGCAGCACTGCGCTAGTGTTCAGCAAAGTTGAAAATGAGAATTAAATGAATTTAAGAGATCTAGAATACTTGGTTGCACTACAAGAGCTAAAACACTTCCGCAAAGCGGCAGAAAAGTGTTTTGTTAGCCAACCCACCTTAAGCGGCCAAATTGCTAAGTTAGAAGAAGAACTCGGATTACTGCTGATTGAGCGAACATCGCGGAAGGTGATTTTCACCCATGCTGGCGATGAGCTTGCAGCTAAGGCGCGTACCATTCTACTTGAAGTTAAAGGCTTGAAGGACATGGCAAAAAGCTTCCAGGCACCTATGGCTGGGCCGCTGCATGTGGGTTTGATTCCTACTGTTGCGCCTTATTTGTTACCCAAAATCGTGCCACATATTCGTGAAGAGTTTAGTGAGATGGAGTTGTTTCTTTATGAGGAACAAACTCATGTTTTATTACAAAGGTTAGAAGAGGGCGAGCTTGATTGTCTGCTGCTGGCTTATTTACCAGACATGGAGCGTTTTGGCTCAATTGATTTATTTGATGAACCCTTAATGTTGGCAATGCCAAGCAATCATAAATGGCAGAATCAGCAGGAAGTTCAACTCTCTGAACTGAGTGGTGAGCAAGTATTAATGTTAGAAGATGGCCACTGTTTGCGTGACCAAGCGATGGGTTACTGTTTTGCAGCTGGTGCCAAAGAAGATACCAGTTTTAAAGCAACCAGCTTAGAAACCTTACGGCATATGGTTGCGGCCGGAATGGGCATAACCTTATTACCTCAACTCGCGATACCAGATACTGAAGAACAAAATGGCATTTGTTATCGCCACTTTAGCTCCCCAGAGCCTAGTCGCCGAATAAGTCTACTTTATAGAAACAACTCGGTTCGACGACCATGCTTTAATCAGTTAGCTAAACTGATTCAATCTCATACAGAGTTAGCTTAGAACAACTCTTCTTCTTCACTATCAAATACTGAACCTGAAGATGGTTTTACATATTCTTTGGGTTCGGTACCGTTCTCGAAGTACTCAAAGCGAGTTGTGTGATCGCTCGATTTGGTCAACAAACCGGTGGTGCGATCAATCCTTACCGTACTTACGTTTTTAGGTGGTGTGAAGGCTTGTTCTGGCACGCCTTCTAAACCTACTTTCATAAAATCGATCCAGGCTGGTTGAGCAGTTCTTGCGCCGAACTCTTTGCCGGTAACTTGGTTTTTGTCTAAATTAGCATTGTACGATGCCTCGCCTAACTCGCGGTTAAAGTCATCAAAACCAATCCAAGATGTCACCACTAGGTCGGGAGAGAAACCTGAGAACCAAGCGTCTTTGGCATCGTTTGTTGTACCCGTTTTACCGGCTATGTCTCGACGTTTAAGCTCTTTCGCTGCTCGCCACCCGGTACCATTCCAACCTGTTTTATGTGCCCAACTACCACCGCCCCAAACGGCACTGTTCATCGCTTGCGAGACCAAAAACGCATTTTCAGCACTAATAATTCTTGGTGCCAAATCATCTTCTTGAGCAAATGAAATATCACATTGTTTTAAAGGATTACCTTTAACATTGAGTAACTTGTCCAAACTAGGGGCGTGCTCAATGGTTTCAAAACATGAATCACAGGCTACTTTTGGCAATTGCTGGAAGATGATATTGCCTTCGCCATCTTCTATACGGTCAATGAAATAAGGACTCACTAAATATCCGCCATTGGCAAAAGAACCATAGGCACTGGCAACTTGCATGGGCGTTAACGATGCTGAGCCTAAAGAGAGAGACTCGTTGCGCGGTAGCTCGTTTGCTGGGAAGCCAAACTTGGCTAAATGTTTAATAACGGCATCTATACCTAAATCTCGCATTAAACGTACTGAAACAACGTTTTTAGACTGAGCTAAAGCCACTCGCAGACGGATAGGGCCATCATAAACAGGCGGGGAGTTTTTCGGGCGCCAAGCCACTCCCATTGCCTTATCCCAACGGTTAATAGGCGCATCGTTCTCCAATGTGGCTAAGGTCATACCCTGCTCAAAGGCTGCCGAGTACAAAAATGGTTTTATATTTGAGCCTACTTGACGGCTGGCCTGAGTAACTCGGTTAAATTTGCTTTGATTAAAGCTAAATCCACCCACTAAGGCCTCTACAGCTCCGTCTAATGGAGAAATAGCAATTAGTGCAGCGCCAGCATCCGGAAGCTGAGAAAGCGAGTAGCTGCTTGCTAGAGGTTGGTTCTCAGGCTCACTGCTGTCACTAGCTTCTTTGCCTGCGGTATCTAGGTTATCGGCGATTGCTTCTACCCATACTACATCACCGGCAGATAGTATCTCACCGGCTAACTTAGGCGCAGGACCTTGGCGAGTATCAGTAATAAACCGACGTGCCCATTTCATATCATCCCAGGCGATTACACCAAGCTTTCCACCTTTAACTAGAATATTTGCGCTGTTGTCAGTAGTCGATATTACTGCTGCAGCACGTAGTACGCCGTAATTAGGTAAACTGGCGAGTTGTTTGTTTATGTCTTCCTGGCTTAACGCTGGTTCTTGGTCTTTCCATAGCTGTTTAATCGCGCCGCGAAAACCATGGCGTTGATCATAACTTTTAAGGTTTGTTCGTAACGCGTCGGTTGCGGCATTTTGTCGTTTGGCAGTCACGGTGGTATACACATCCATGCCTGTCGTGTACGCATCTTCGCCAAATTGCTCGAGAATTTGCTGACGAACCATCTCGGCCAAATAAGGCGCAGCGAGGCTGATTTCAGCGCCATGATAAGTCGCAGTAATCGGTGCTTGATTAGCTTCATCGAAGCTTGCTTGATCAATATAGCCGGTTTCTAACATACGGCCCAAAACTACACGGCGACGGTCACGGGCACGTTCTGGAGAGCGAATAGGGTTTAACGCAGAAGGAGCCTTGGGCAAACCCGCAATAACCGCTATTTGCGGCAGTGTAAGCTGGTCGACTGTTTTTCCGTAATATACTTGTGCAGCGGCGCCGACACCAAATGAGCGATAGCCCAAGGGGATTTTATTGAGATATAAAGCAAGAATTTCATCTTTCGATAATTCCTGTTCAATCTTAATCGCTAAAAAGATCTCCTTGATCTTACGGATGTAAGTTTTTTCCCGAGTTAAGAAAAAGTTACGAGCTACTTGTTGAGTAATAGTACTTGCGCCTTGGCTTTTTTCGCCGGTAGCTATCAAGTTTACTGCAGCCCGAGTAATACCAATTGGGTCGATACCTGGATGTGAATAGAAGCGGGCATCTTCGGTAGCCAAAAATGCTTGCAGCATTTGTTCGGGAACCTCATCAATTTGTAAGGGTATGCGGCGTTTCTCTCCAAATTGGGAGATTAACTCGCCATCCGCACTAAATACTCGCATGGGTGTTTGTAGTTGCACATCTCGTAAAGTTGTCACGTCGGGCAACTGAGGTGCAAAATAAAAATATAATGCAGTGACTGCTGCTAGCCCAAGGCTAAACCCTAAGAAAATCAAAAATAACAGTCTTTTAAGCCATTTCATTCCGAATTTTGCACTCTGTATCTAAAGAATCGCCGATTATATCGTCAAATTGTGACCTGTTTCGACAACTTTCTTAATAACTATTAGCACCTAAATCAATAACCCGTTATTCTGCAATCACAGGTAACTGTTTAAATTTAAAAAGATAGTTGGCGAGTCATGGTACTAGGGATAGGTAAAAAATCATCGACTGCTTTGTTAGGTATCGACTTTGGATCTGCCACAATTAAGGGCTTATTGCTTTCAAAATCCTCAAAAGGGTTGAAAGTTGAGTCTGTGGCCGAAGTAGATACACCAACAGGCGCGTTAGTCGATAACCAAGTTGTTTCTCCGGAAGAGATTACTGAATCATTACGCGAATTGAAGCGAAAACTTCCATCGCGTAGTCGCCAGGTGGCGACAGCTGTAGCAGGTAGCCATGTAATTACTAAAGTAATTTACATGGACAGTAGTTTGTCAGAATTAGAGTTAGAGACTCAAGTAGAGCTTGAGGCTGAAAACTCTATTCCATTTCCAATTGATGAAATTAGTCTTGATTTTGAAGTGTTAGGTATTAACGAGAGTGAGCCTAATCGAAATAATGTGTTGTTAAGTGCTGCGCGCACTGAAGCTGTAAGCATCCGTGCTGAAGTGCTAACCAATGCTGATTTTGAAACCAAAATTGTAGATGTTGAATCACACGCTTTAGGGCGTGCTTGGAACTACGTGCTTAACCAGCAAGACGAAGAGTTTGATGAAAGCAAAATTATCGGTTTAGTTGATATCGGCGAAACCACGTTAAACTTTGCCATTTTGGATAAAGGTGAAGTGGTATATAACCGAGCACAAAACTTTGGTGGCGCTCAATATACCCAACAAATTGCGAGTTTCTATAGTCTTAGCTTAGAAGAAGCGAAAGAGATGAAAGTAAGCGGTCGCTTACCGGAAAACTACGAAATAGACGTATTTGCTCAGTTTGTTAGCGGTATTATTCAAAATGTACGCCGTCAGGTGTCGTTGTTTTTAAGCTCCAGTGGTTATAAATCTTTAGACGCTATCGCAGTTAGTGGTGGTAGTGCTTTGTCAGATGAACTGATGTTTCAGATGCAAAGTGATCTAGAGGTGCCAGTAATTAAAGCTGCTCCGTTTAATGATTGTCAGTTTGACCGTTCGGTTGACCGCGAAAAACTTCGTCAAGAAGGCGGTAAATATATGGTTGCGCTGGGTCTAGCTTTAAGGAGTTTTGATAATGTCTAACATTAACTTACTTCCTTGGCGCGATGAGGTTAAAACTAAACAAAAGCGTGAATTTTGGATTGGCTTAGCATCAGCAGCAGCTATTACGCTGGTAGCGTTACTGGGCGTGCAAGGTTACTACACTAACCTTCAAGACAAACAAACTGCGCGAAATCAGTTTCTTGAAAAAGAAATTGCCATTCTTGATCATCAAATTGGCGAAATTCGCAAAATTAAAGAACAGAAGAAAAGTTTGAAAGAGCGGATTGCATTGATTCAAACCTTGCAAGAAAGCCGCAACGTTCCAACTAGAATCTTTAATAACCTCCCGTTAATTGCCCCTACTGGCATCTATTTGGATAGCTTAGCCTTTAGAGATTCTGCAATTAATTTAGATGGTAAGAGTGAGGCGAACTACCGAGTGGCTAGCTTGATGCGCAATATTGAGCAAAAAGTGTGGCTAGGTAGCCCTAGTATTCGTTCTATTGTTGCTTTACCAGGTAAACAAGCGGATATGGAACTCAGTAAGTTCCAACTTAATTTTGCAGTAAAACTTGGTGTTCCTGAAGAAAAAAAGGAGGCTAAGTAATGGATTTACAGCAGTTAAATGAACTCGATTTAGAGAGCATTGGTACCTGGCCTAAAGTTGCAAAAATTGTTTTCGGCTTGGTGGTGTGTGGTTTGCTTTCTGCAGGCTTTTACTATTACCAAATTGCAGACGAGCAAAAAGAGTTGGTGAAACTTGAAGCTAAAGAGCAAGACTTACGCTCAAAGTTTGAAGTTAAAGCGGCTATTGCTGGCAACTTACCCATTTACCAAAAGCAAGTAGAAGAAATGCGCGTGGCATTTTCATCTTTGCTTAAACAGCTTCCAGAGAAACATGAGATTCCCGGTTTGCTGGATGAACTTAGCTTTATTGGTATTGATAATGGCCTAGAGTTTCGTCGCATTAATTGGGAGCCAGAAGTAGAACATGAGTTTTCTACTGAGCTACCGATTAAGCTGGAAGTGAGTGGTACTTACCATCAATTAGGTGCTTTTGTCAGCGCTGTTGCAGCGCTTCCCCGGATTGTTATTTTGGATAACATCACCATGAAAAAACAAGGTGATGGCGGAACATTAAGTATGGCGATGTTAGCCAAAACTTACCGCTACAAAGAAAAACCAGCGCCGAAGGGGAAATGATGAGAGCTATAGCTATTGGATTGACCCTGCTTGCATTAGTGGGTTGTGAGGCGTCTCAAGATGACTTGCAACAATATGTAATGGAAGTGAAGGCACGAAAAGTACCGGTTAAGGAAGATGTTCCAGAAATTAAACCTTTTGAGCATTTAGCTTATCAAGCGACTGAACGACGAAATCCGTTCACTAGCCCAAGGGCTGAACTTGCTGATACCACCTTAAACACAGAGAAAGAGTGTACTGTTACACCAAGCATCACGCGTCAAAAGCAATCGCTTGAACAGTTCTCTTTATCCAGTCTCACTATGCGTGGGATTTTGGGTGATGGACCAAGCCTATGGGCCTTAGTTGAGGCACCTGGTGGCGAGCTGTATCGTGTTAAAGAAGGTTACTATTTAGGCTTACATCACGGCATGATTGTGAAGGTAAGCGATGTAGGTTTGGATATTCAAGAAGTTGTTTCAGACGGCGAAGGCTGTTGGAACGAAAGAACTACTCAGCTTTCGCTCTCGAAAGTTGATCAATAGGGAAATAGGCATGAAGGGAAAGATGCTGCAAGGAGTATACAAAAGCGGCTTGCTGCTGGCTGGTGTGTTTTGTTGCATAACACAAGCTTGGGCAAATGCTCAGTTAATTCAACTAAACACTAACCCAATGGTGAAAGGAGCGGTGGAAATAGAGTTACTTTTCGATAAGCCTATCGAGAATGTAAACGACCACCTCGAATATTCGCCTAATCAGTTGGTTATTGATGTTGCTAACGCTAGCTCTGCATTAAAAATTAACCCTCTACCCATTGAAGGTGGTGGCGTTAAGCAAGTTCAAAGTTTGCAAACTGAGTCAGGTTTGCAACTGGTACTAGCCTTAGAGCGATTGGTGCCTTACCAGGTAAGCAAAGATTCACAAAGGGTATTAATTAAACTTGGTGCGCTGCCAATTGCGGCAGCGAACGCGCAAAGCTCTGTTGATGATGCTTTTGAAAATGCTAGCCGTGTTGAGCATGCCACCATTAATACCGTTGAGGGGATAGACTTCCGCCGTGGTAAAGGTGGTTCAGGTCAGGTGATGATCGATTTGAATAACAGTTCAATCGCTGCCGATATTAAGCGCCGAGACAACAGCCTAATTGTTGATTTTTACAATACCGATATTGCTGAAGAAAATGTTTATGTCATGGACGTGAACGATTTTGCTACACCAGTCGAAAGTGTAGAAGTGTTTAAACATGATGCTAAGGTACAGCTTAAAATCGCCATTGATGGTGACTTTGATTACCGTTATGACCAATCAGGCGAATTGTTTTTAGTTGAAGTTAAGCAGCTTGAACCTGAAGAAGGTGCCAAGGTTGAGTATCAGGGTAAGCCTATTTCTCTGAACTTCCAAGATATCCCTGTGCGTACGGTGCTGCAGCTAATTGCTGACTTTAACAAGCTTAACTTGGTTACCACTGATTCGGTACGCGGTAACATTACCTTGCGTATGGACGATGTGCCTTGGGAGCAAGCACTAGACATTATTTTGAAAGTGAAAGGCTTAGATAAGCGTTTAGATAACAATGTATTGTTGATTGCGCCAGCCGCTGAACTTGCTGAGCAGGAACGTCAACAGTTAGAAAGTGCTCAACAAGTAGCTGATCTAGCGCCGCTTTACTCAGAGTATATTCAAGTTAACTATGCTAAAGCAGCAGACTTATCAGCCTTGCTGAAAAGCGAGCAGACCTCAATGCTGTCAGAGCGCGGCTCGGTAGCGGTTGATGATCGTACTAATACCTTGTTGATTAAGGATACTGAAGAATCACTAAATAACATCAAAGCGATGGTTGAAAAACTGGATATTGCGGTTAAGCAAGTCGTGATTGAAGCGCGCATGGTGACGGTAAGTGACGATGTTAGTGAAGAGTTAGGTATTCGCTGGGGTGTCACGAGTTCTGGTTCCGCTGGCAGTGGCACAGGTATTACGTCAGGTACTCTAGAAGGCGCTGACGATGTGCTCGCCGGTAACATCCCAGACTTGGATGACCGTTTGAATGTGAATTTACCGGTGGCAGACCCTGCTGGTTCAATCGCCTTCCAAGTGGCCAAGTTAGCCAACGGCCAAATTCTTGACTTAGAGCTTTCAGCTTTAGAGCAAGAAAACAAAGGTGAAGTGATTGCAAGTCCACGCATTACTACTGCTAACCAAAAAGCTGCGTACATTGAACAGGGTCGTGAAATCCCTTATGTAGAAAATGCTTCTAGTGGTGCTACCTCGGTTACCTTCAAGAAAGCGGTATTAAGCTTACGTGTAACGCCACAAATCACGCCTGACGGTAATGTGATTCTTGACTTAGTTATTACTCAAGATTCAGAAGGTGAAGCGGTACTCACACCAACGGGCCCTGCAGTTGCGATTAACAAGCAAGAGATTGGTACTCAGGTACTGGTTAAAAATGGTGAAACCATCGTACTAGGTGGTATCTACCAACAGCAAAATGTTAATCGAGTGAAAAAAGTACCTATTTTGGGTGATGTCCCAGGCTTAGGTTACTTGTTCCGCACGACTACTGAGAGTGTTAACAAGAATGAGTTACTGATATTTGTAACGCCTAAAATCTTGCTAGACGCCTTATAAACAAGCCTTTTAGTCACTCTCAGGTCGAGTCATTCGATTTGAGAGTGATTTTGCGGTTGCCAAAGTCCCCTCCATACTGAGATAATCCCGCCCTGATCTTTTTACTAAGGTTTGAACATCACGTGCCCGCATTGCCGGGAGAAATAGACAAAGACAAATTTGAAGAAGCATGGCTGAGAAACGAAATATCTTCCTTGTAGGACCAATGGGTGCTGGGAAAAGCACAATCGGGCGTCATTTAGCACAGCAATTACACTTGCAATTTTACGACACAGACCAAGAAATTGAACGCCGCACCGGTGCCGATATCGCTTGGGTGTTTGACGTAGAAGGCGAGGCCGGTTTTAGAGTTCGTGAAGAAGGCGTTATTGACGACCTATCTCAAGAACAAGGCATCGTGTTAGCAACGGGTGGTGGTTCTGTTATTAGTAAAGAAAACCGCAATCATCTTTCTGCGCGCGGTATCGTAGTTTACTTAGAAACCACTATCGATAAGCAGTTTGCGCGTACTCAACGTGATAAACGTCGCCCATTACTTCAAACTGATGAACCTAGAGAGGTATTGGAAAATTTAGCGGGTGAGCGTAATCCCATGTACACCGATGTGGCCGATTACACCGTTAAAACAGACGATCAAAGTGCCAAAGCAGTGGCCAATCAAATCATCGAATTATTAGGATTCTAAAATAACAATGGAATGTTTGACGGTTGCTCTTGGTGAGCGTAGTTACCCCATTACTATTGGCCAAGGTTTATTAAACCAAGCTGATTTATTTAGTTCAGCCATCTCCAGTAAAAAGGTTATGGTTGTCACTAATACTACGGTAGCACCACTATATTTAGAGCAACTACTGGCTTGTTTAAGCGGCTACACCGTAGATGTAGTGAGCTTGCCAGACGGTGAGCAATACAAAAACTTAGACACGCTAAATCAAATCTTTTCAGCGTTGTTAGCTCAGCAACACAGCCGAGATACCACTATTGTGGCGCTTGGCGGTGGAGTGATTGGTGACATGGCAGGTTTTGCTGCTGCGTGTTATCAACGAGCGGTACCCTTTATACAAGTACCTACGACCTTGTTGTCACAGGTTGACTCTTCAGTGGGGGGGAAAACAGCGGTAAACCATCCGCTGGGTAAAAACATGATTGGTGCATTTTACCAACCTAAAGCGGTGATTATCGATATCAATTGCTTAGCCACCTTGGATAAGCGTGAGTTAGCAGCAGGCATGGCTGAAGTGATTAAGTATGGCATTATTTATGATGCTGATTTCTTCAGTTGGCTTGAAGATAATCTTGATCAACTTATGAACTTAGACCCTGCTTTAATGACGCGTGCTATAGCTCGTTGTTGTGAAATTAAAGCCGAAGTTGTTGCTAAAGATGAGACAGAGCAAGGTATTCGAGCGCTCCTAAACCTTGGGCATACTTTTGGTCACGCTATTGAAGCTGAACAAGGTTATGGTGTTTGGTTACATGGCGAAGCTGTAGGTGCTGGCATGGTAATGGCCGCAGAAACAGCTGAACTGGCCGGTATGATCGATAAAACGCTTGTTGAGCGTATGCGTAAGCTGATTGAACGAACGGGTTTACCAATTGTACCACCGCAGAACATGGGCTTAGCGCAGTTTATTCCCCATATGATGCGTGACAAGAAAGTATTAGACGGAAAACTACGTTTAGTACTACCTAGCTCTATTGGTACAGCAGAAGTAGTTGATACAATTACTGAAAGTGATATAAAAACAGTTATCAGTCGATTTCAATAAGGCAATTTGAATGGTGGAAGTGCGGCGCGATGCCGAGTTTGCGCAATTGCAAAGTCAATTACGTTTGCGCGATAGACTTATCACCCAAATTCGCTTTAGTGCTAAATTCATTTGTGTAACGGGTGAGGCTGGCTCAGGAAAGTCATCCCTTGCAACTTCGGTACTAGAGCGCGCCCCTTTTGCTAATCATGCTTTTGTTACCGCTGCTGCCGATGAAGGCGGCCGACTGCGTCGGGATTTGCTTCAACAGTTACTCAAAGACCCTCTCTTTAATCAAGACGATCCGCTATTTGATAGCTTCCAGCGTAATGTAAAAGAAAGCGCTGCGCCCTTGGTTGTGATAGTGGACAATGCACAGCACTTGAGCGCCGATATACTCAAAGAGTTAGTCGAGTTTTATCAACACTACAATCAACTTTATCATCACGATATGTCGCTGCTGTTGTTTGCAGAAGGCGGCACAGAGTTTAATGCGCAATTGGATGCGCTAAGTAATGACGTACTGTATTTTGATGTCTCTCCGTTAAACGAAAGTGAAGCATTTGAACTCGCTTCACTACTGTTTAATCGGGCAGACTATGTGGCTGAGTTTGAAAATCAACAAGCCATTGAACAACATATAGCCTCGGCGAAAGGAAATCCTCGTCTAATTTATCAATTTGTCGATCAAATCGTTACCGGAGATATTCCCATGTCAGAAGCAAGTAGTCCTAATCGTAACAAGCTCTATTTGGTTATCGCAGTGGTGTTATGTGCAGCTGTCGCCGGTTTGCTGGTACAAGTTATTAACGACTGGGGCGGCGATGGCGACAATAACGACAGCCGTATCGCACTCGCCTTGATGGAAGAGCCTGCGTTAGCTAACGGTAGTTCACCAAGCCAAAGTGCTGCAGATACAACGTCGAGCAGTTCAAACCTACTCGGGAGTCAAGTTGAGACCGCAGAGCTCCCGTCTCAAGATTTACCGGAAGAACTTGATATTAGTTCGCAAAGCAGTAGCGATGAGCTACGAGTGGTTGTTGAAGACGACGTAGTTAATAAACTATTGGCTGAGCAAAACGAGCCTAAAGCTGACACCGGCCAAGTGACAGAGATTAAAGATAACGACAACTTACTTGCAGAGATGCCTGAGGAGGCCCTTAGCCCAAGCCTTGAAACGATAGAAAACAGTGACGTAGCAATTAAAGTTACGGATGTGAAATCCCTGTTAGAAGCTAAGCCAAGTAAGCATTACACCTTACAGCTAATGGCGCTGAATAACCGCGAGAAAGCCCAACAGTTTGTCTCTGCACGCCAATGGTCACATGACGTTTGGGTTTATCGCTCAAGTGCTAACCCCAATGTACCCTATAAAATTATTTACGGTGACTTTGCTACTCGCGAAGAAGCCCAAGCCGCTCGCACAAGTTTAAAACAGCAAAATCTAGATTCATTGATTAAGCAATTTAAACAGGTACAGTTTGAATTGACGCAATAGAAATGAAGAAAACTCGTGCTTTTTTAAAGTGGGCCGGCGGAAAATACGGCCTGATTGAAGATATTCAACAACAACTTCCTGAAGGCGATACCTTAGTTGAACCTTTTGTTGGCGCTGCTTCGGTATTTCTAAATACCGACTATTCTCGTTATCTTTTAAGCGACATTAACCCTGATTTAATTAATCTGTATAAACTTTTGCAAACAAGTCCGCAGAAGTTCATTAATGACGCCAAGCTTTACTTTACGCCCGAGTGTAATCAGAGTGAGTTTTACTATGAGGTGCGTAAGCGGTTTAACGCGACTACAGACAGCTATCAACGTTCCTTAATGTTCTTGTATATGAATCGTCATGGCTACAATGGTCTGTGTCGCTACAATCGGAGTGGTGGCTTTAATGTGCCCTTTGGTTCTTACAAACGACCTTATTTTCCTGAGCATGAGTTAGCGTTTTTTGCTGAGAAGGCGAAGCGTGCAGAGTTTCGTTGTTGCAGTTATGTAGACACCTTTGCTGACATTAAAGCCGGCGACATTGTTTATTGCGATCCACCTTATGCTCCCTTAAGCCCTACCGCCAGTTTTACCAACTATGCAAGTAAAGGCTTTAATCGCAGCGATCAAGAACGTTTAGGTGAACTAGCAATAGCAGCTCAGCAGCGCGGGGCATCGGTGTTGATTAGTAATCATGATTTACCACTAACACGCACTATCTATCAAAGCAGTGAGTTGAGTCAGCTAAGTGTGCGCCGTACTATCAGCCGTAAAGGGCATAAACGCATGAAAGTGGCCGAATTACTGGCTTACTACCATGCTAATTAAGTAATCACTTTTACTAATAGCGCAATACTTAGTACAAACACTATCACCATCACAATGCCTAACACGATAAATTTCCACGCTTTGCCTTGGCTAAAGTCGTGTTGGCGTTGCTTGTCTGATTGAACACCAAATAGTGCTCCCAGTACGCTTTTGAACAAAGATGCAGTTTTACCAGCCATTTTTTGCTCCTTAGAATGTGAAATTTCAGCATGCCATAAAAACTATCTTTGTACAGTGATTGGATCACGGCACAAGCTGCGCTAAAATTGCGCACTTTAAAATCCAATGGTTATCCCAATGAGCAAACCCTTTTTAATTGCCCCTTCAATTTTAGCTGCCGATTTTGCCCGTTTGGGTGAAGAAGTAGAAAACGTATTAGCTGCCGGTGCAGACGTGGTTCACTTTGATGTAATGGATAACCATTACGTACCAAACTTAACAGTTGGTCCTATGGTGTGTAAGGCGCTTCGCGACTACGGTATTACCGCTCCGATTGATGTGCACCTAATGGTAAAACCGGTTGATGCAATTATTCCGCAGTTTGCTAAAGCAGGCGCTAGCATGATTACCTTCCATGCGGAAGCGTCTGAGCACATTGACCGCAGCTTACAGCTGATTAAAGAGCAAGGCTGTAAAGCGGGCTTAGTGCTTAACCCTGCAACACCTTTGCATTGCCTTGACTACGTAATGGATAAGCTAGACATGATTTTGTTAATGTCGGTTAACCCAGGTTTTGGCGGCCAGAAATTTATTCCAAATACTCTTGATAAGCTACGCGCGGTACGTAAAAAAATCGATGACAGTGGTTACGATATTCGCTTAGAAATTGATGGTGGCGTAACCCCTGACAATATTGGTGAAATTGCCGCTGCCGGTGCCGACATGTTTGTAGCTGGGTCTGCTATTTTCAGTAAGCCTGATTACAAAGCAGTGATTGACCAAATGCGTGCTGAATTAGCCAAAGCAACAAAGTAAGGCCAATTAATGACTCAGTTAAAACAGATTAAACTTATCGCTTTTGATTTAGATGGCACCTTAGTGGATAGCGCTCCAGATTTGGCTTTAGCTATAAATGCTATGTTGGTGGATTTAGGGCGTAGTGAATTTTCAGAGCAAACTATTCGTCATTGGGTTGGCAATGGTGCAGAAGTGCTGATTAAACGTGCCTTATCTGGTGCTTCTGTTATTGCTGAAGATTTAGATGAAGCTTTGTATCTCAAAGCCAAACCGCTATTTAATCGCCACTATAGCGAAAGGCTCTGTGTAGCCAGTAAACTTTATCAGGGGGTAGGGGAAAGTCTTGCCGCGCTTGCGGAGCTAAATATTCCCATGGCCATTGTTACTAATAAGCCAGGTTTGTTTACCCAACCTTTATTAGAACAGCTAAATCTTGCACGCTACTTTGACGTAGTATTGTCGGGCGACAGCTTAGCACGTAAAAAGCCAGACCCACTGCCGTTACGGCATCTTGTAGAGCGCTATCAATTGAATATCGACCAGCTTCTTATGGTGGGAGATTCAAAAAATGATATTCAAGCGGCAAAAGCGGCGGGTTGTGCCTCTCTGGGCTTGACCTACGGCTACAACTACGGTGAAGATATTGCACTAAGTGGCCCCGAATTTGTGGCAGACAGCCTTGAGACTTTAGTAGAGCTAATGAATGGCTCGGTAACGGCTTAAGCCCATCGTAATTGTTTGAATAGGAACATCATGAGTAAACCCATAGTATTAAGTGGCATTCAGCCTTCAGGTTCGTTAACCATTGGTAATTATATTGGGGCAATAAACCAATGGATTGACATGCAAAACGACTACGACTGTCACTTCATGTTAGCCGACTTACACACTATTACTGTTCGCCAAGAGCCTACGCAGTTTAAGAACCAGGTATTAGATGGTTTAGCCATGTATATTGCTTGTGGCTTAGATCCAGACAAAAGCACCATATTTGTTCAGTCACAAGTACCAGAGCATGCTCAACTAGCCTGGGCGCTTAACTGTTACACTCAAATGGGCGAACTGAATCGCATGACTCAGTTTAAAGACAAGTCGAGTAAGTACGCCAGCAACACTAATGCCGGTTTGTATACCTACCCAGCGCTTATGGCGGCCGATATTCTATTGTATCAAGCCAATGCTGTTCCTGTTGGAGACGACCAAAAGCAGCACCTTGAGTTAACCCGTGACATTGCTCATCGTTTCAATACGCTTTACGGAGACATTTTCACTGTACCCGAGCCATTTATTCCTAAGTTTGGTGCGCGAGTTATGTCGCTTCAAGAGCCAACTAAGAAGATGTCAAAGTCAGACGACAACCCTAAAGCATTCATCTTGCTAAACGATACACCAAAGCAAATCGCTAAGAAGATTAAAGCATCGGTGACTGATTCAGATGAAGCCGCGCGTATCTATTTTGATCGTGATGAAAAGCCAGGTGTATCAAATCTTCTAACTTTGCAATCGGTCGCTACCGGAAAATCGATAGATGAGTTGGTGGCCAGCTATGAAGGTAAAATGTATGGTCACCTTAAAGTTGACACGGCAGACGCAGTGGTGGCGATGATAGAACCCATTCAGGCGCGCTATCAAGCACTACGCGACGACGAAGCAGCCCTACAAGCCATTATGGCGAAAGGTGCAGCCCGTGCTAGTGAGCAAGCCAGTAAAACCCTAGAAGCAGTTTACGATGTTTTAGGTTTCATTCGCTTAAAGTAGCAATTTGCTCTAAGTGTTAAAGCCCAGCCAAGCGCTGGGCTTTTTTATACCCAATAGTTAACGCTAGTGACTTAGCTGCCCGCTTGCTAGTATTTGCTGTAATATCAACATATTGAATTAATCGGCCAATGCCGAGGAGCGAGTAGATGGATCTAGAACGCAAAACTCTGGTGTATTCGGCGGTTATCGCCTTGATACTTTCTCTATGGGGTATTGCAATGGGGGTGCACACAGAGTCTGGCGCTATCATGTTAGACGGGGTATTTAATCTACTGTCTTCAGTGATGGCCTTTACTGGGATCCGCATTGCCTACCTCACCAGCCAAAACTACAACGAACGCTTTCCCATGGGCTACTTTGCCTTTGAGCCGCTAATGGTAATGGTGAAAGGGATCTCTATTCTGGTACTAGTTGCGTTTGCCTTGTCGGCAAATTTGCAAACCATGTTAGCTGGTGGTCGCGAGCCGCAAATTGGCATGATGCTGATTTATGTGGTGCCCGCTGTGTCTGGTTGTTTATTGGCTTGGTGGATATGTTTACGCAGTAATAAGTTGCAGGCCTCTAACTTACTGCTGGCTGAGCAGCAAGGCTGGCTAATAAACTCGGTGATCTCTGGTGCCATTGGCATAGCATTAATCGTTGTATTGCTTATTCAAGACAGCAGTGTAGGGTGGATAGCCCGTTATGTAGACCAAATTCTAGTGATTGTATTTTCACTTATCTTCTTAAAAGACCCTTACCTACTGGTTAAAAATGGCTTTAAAGAACTACTACTGAGCGCACCTGAACCCGAACATACCAAACCATTTACTCAAGCCTTAGAGCAGCAAACCATGTTAAATGGTTTTGAGTTAGGAGAGATTGTAGTGATGAAAACCGGTCGTCGCTTTTGGGTCACCATAGAGGTAGTGTGCCGGAATCATCAACTTGCGCTAGACGATATGGTTCAGCAGAGAAAGCAAATTCGTAGTTTGGCTAATCAGTATTACCAGAATAATTATACCGAAATTGTATTTGTTGAACCCTCAGAGCAAGGCGAATTTTCTGCTGGATGAAAATTATTACAGCAGCTCGAAATGTCGCTGCCTGCTAACTAAAAATCAGCTACTATAGCGCTTTTAACCTGCAGGCTATTCTGGTTACATGCTACTGATTATCGACAATTACGATTCATTTACCTACAACCTCTATCAGTACTTTTCGCAGCTGAATGTAGAGGTTGTGGTTCGTCGTAATGATGAGATTAGCATTGAACAAATTAAGCAGCTTGCACCGTCTCATTTGCTTATTTCACCAGGTCCATGTTCACCCAATGAAGCAGGGATTTCTCTCGCGGTTATTGCCGAGTTTGCTAACACGCTGCCCATTCTTGGGGTGTGTTTAGGACATCAGTGTATTGCACAGCACTTTGGCGGCAAGGTAGTGCGTGCGGCTCAAGCCATGCATGGCAAGGTAAGGCCGGTATATCACCAGCAAGATTCGGTATTTAGTGGGCTCGCTAACCCAATGGCTGTTACTCGTTATCACTCCTTGGTGGTTCAGGCAAACAGCTTACCGGAATGTTTAGAGGTGACAGCTTGGAGCCACGATGACAAAGGTGAAAAGCACGAAATTATGGGGCTTAAACATAAGCATTTACCGATACATGCGGTGCAGTTTCACCCTGAAAGCATTCTTACAAAGCAAGGTCTGCAGTTGCTAAGTAACTTTATTGGTTCTAATTAATAGAATGAATGGGCTTTAAAATGATTCAATGCATTGATTATATAGAATGAATAAATAATGCATATTTATGCTTAATGATTTTGATGTGAGGGCATTGCAAGCAATATTCCCTACGCTATTATTAGAACTATGCACTGAATATGCTTAAAAATGACCATATTTTGTATGGCTTAATGGCTGAATACTCAGACATCGCTCTCGATATTTGCCATAATCGCCAAACTCTTTACATACTATTAACCTTTCTGGCCTTTGACATAAAGGGATCGCCAGAAAGCTAAAGGAGAACACTACATGTCACACGCTGTTACTCGCGCGCTATTCGATGAAGTTATGGTTCCTAATTACGCCCCGGCGGCTATTATTCCGGTTAAGGGCGAAGGTTCACGCTTATGGGATCAAGAGGGCCGAGAGTATATCGACTTCGCTGGTGGTATTGCGGTTAGCTGTTTAGGGCATTGTCACCCTGCGTTGGTGAAAAGCTTAACCGAACAAGGTCAAACCTTGTGGCATCTAAGTAATGTATTGACTAACGAACCGGCTCTGCGCTTAGCCAAAAAATTAGTCGACAGTACCTTTTCTGAAAAAGTGTTTTTCTGTAACTCGGGTGCTGAGGCAAACGAAGCCGCGCTTAAATTAGCGCGCCGTTACGCCATCGAGCATGGCTCAAAAGACAAAACCAAAATCATTGCCTTTGAACAAGGCTTCCACGGTCGCACCTTCTTTACCGTTACGGTAGGTGGTCAAGCTACATACTCAGATGGTTTTGGTCCTAAGCCGGGTGATGTAGAGCATATCCCTTACAACGATTTAGCGGCACTTGAAGCGATTATCGACGACCAAACTTGTGCAGTGATGATGGAGCCGCTGCAAGGCGAAGGTGGCATTATCAGCCCAGATTTAGCCTTTGCAAAAAAAGTGCGTGAGCTATGTGATAAACACAATGCGCTACTTATCTTTGATGAAGTACAAACAGGTGTGGGTCGTACTGGCGAGTTGTATGCTTACATGGGCCTAGATGTGACGCCGGATATCCTTACCTCAGCCAAAGCCCTAGGCGGCGGTTTTCCAATCGGTGCGATGTTAACCACTACTGAGATTGCGGCTTCTATGAAAGTAGGAACCCACGGCAGTACTTACGGCGGTAACCCATTAGCTTGTGCCGTTGCAGAAACCGCTTACGACATTGTTAATAGCGAAGAAGTGCTAAACGGTGTTAAGCAGCGCGAGCAATGGTTTAGAGAAGCCTTGAATGCCATTAACGAGAAGTACCAAGTATTTTCAGAAATACGGGGTAAAGGTTTGTTACTGGGAGCTGTGCTAAACGAGCAATACCAAGGCCGAGCGCGTGACTTTTTAGTGGCAGCGGCCGATCAAGGCTTAATGGTATTAGTCGCTGGCGCTAACGTAGTGCGCTTCACGCCTTCTTTAATTGTCCCTCAAGCTGATGTTGAACAAGGCATGCAGCGTTTCGAGCAAGCTGTTGCCAAAGTGGTAAACGCTTAGCGTTTTTGGGCTGGCCTTAGCAATAAGGCCTGCCAAGTTATACTTTTTAACTATCAAGAGTAGTGGCTAATATTAGCTACGGTTCTGTGCTATTCAAAAAAGGGAGATGTAGCCATGTTAGTTATCCGTCCTATTAAGGAAACGGACTATCCTGCCTTGTTACAAATGGCGGTTGGGTCTGGGATAGGCTTTACTTCTTTACCGGTTGACGAGCCTTTGTTGCGTGAAAAATTAGCGCATTCTATTCGTTCGTTTGCAACCGATACCGATAAACCTGGCGACCAACACTATTTAATGGTGGCGGAAGATACCGTAACCGGTGAAGTGGTTGGCACCAGCGCCATTGATGCCGCTGTAGGCATGAGCAGTCCATTTTACACTTATCACCTAGGTAAGGTGGTTCATGCTTCACGTAGTTTAAACGTTTATAACGTGGTGGAAACGCTCACGCTAACCAATGACTACACTGGCGTTACTGAACTATGCACCTTGTTCTTACAAGAATCGCACCGTCAAGGTCAAAATGGCCGCTTGTTGTCAAAGTGTCGTTTTTTACTCATGGCCGAGCACCAAGAGCGCTTTAATGAATCGGTCATTGCCGAGATGCGCGGTGTATCCGACGAGCAAGGCCGTTCGCCATTTTGGCAATGGTTGCAAGATAGCTTCTTTAGCGTGGACTTCCCCACTGCCGACTACCTTACTGGCGTAGGCAAAAAAGAGTTCATCGCGGAGCTGATGCCGAAATATCCCATTTACGTGAATTTGCTTAGCAAAGAAGCCCAAGCGGTAATTGGTGAAGTGCACGAAAAAAC
Source organism: Agarivorans sp. 2_MG-2023 (assembly GCF_030548085.1). Classification (NCBI taxonomy): domain Bacteria; kingdom Pseudomonadati; phylum Pseudomonadota; class Gammaproteobacteria; order Alteromonadales; family Alteromonadaceae; genus Agarivorans; species Agarivorans sp. 2_MG-2023. The sequence continues at coordinate 12,451 of NZ_JAUORQ010000010.1, read as the reverse complement.
GCGGCCAGCACTGCGTTTGTTGGAAGCCGAAGGCTTTTGCAAACACGGTTATGTAGATATTTTTGATGCTGGACCCACGGTAGAGTGTCCTTTGAAGTTGATTGAGAGTGTTAAGCACTCCTTTAAACTCAAGATTCGTATTGGACAGCCTAGTGATGCAGCTGAAGAGATGTTACTCACCAACGCGCGTCTTCAAGACTTTCGCGCTTGTGTATCAGCTATCGATATTAATCTACAGCAGCAAACAGCGCTTATTTCGCCAGAAGCTGCAAACGCATTAATGGTAAATGAAGGAGCAAGCATTCGCGTGGGTGCCTTGCGTTTCGAGCAATAGAACTTCGCCTACGGGCAGCATTAAAGGATTTGAGCTAGTAATGGAACATTTAAATCAGTTTATTAATGGTCAATGGTTAGCTGGTGAAGGGACCGTATTTGAGTCTATAGACCCAGCTAAAAACCTTAGTGTGTGGCAAGGCAATGCAGCGCTTTCTTCACAAGTTGATAATGCGGTAGCTGCCGCACGTGCAGCGCAGTTTGCTTGGTACATGAGTGGTGTTGAATCTCGCCTTGCAGTGATCAAACAGTTTGCCTACTTGCTGGAGCAAAATAAAGAGCAACTCGCGTTAACCATTGCCCAAGAAACCGGCAAACCTTTGTGGGAAACCCGCACCGAAATAGCTGCCATGATCGGTAAAATTGCTATTTCAGAAAAAGCCTATTTTGAGCGCACTGGGGAGTCATCTTCAGAGTTGCCTATCGCGACCGCGGTATTACGTCATAAACCGCATGGTGTCGTAGCTGTATTTGGCCCTTACAATTTCCCCGGCCACCTGCCTAATGGACATATTGTACCGGCCTTAATTGCCGGCAATACCGTGGTACTTAAACCATCTGAATTGACTCCTTTTATCTCCGAGCGAGTGGTTAAATTGTGGCAGCAAGCAGGTTTGCCTGAAGGCGTGCTTAACTTAGTCCAAGGTGAGGTTGATACAGGCAAGGCCTTAGCCTCGCACGCTGGCATTGACGGCTTGTTCTTTACTGGTAGCTCAAATACCGGTCACGTATTGCATAAACAGTTTGCCAGTCAGCCAGATAAGATTTTGGCCTTAGAAATGGGCGGCAATAATCCTCTTGTGGTTGATAAAGTGGAAGACATCGATGCTGCGGTGCATGACATTGTGCAATCTGCCTTTATTTCGGCAGGCCAGCGTTGTACTTGTGCTCGCCGCTTGTTTTTACCTAATAACGAACAAGGCGAGCAAATTCTTAGCCGCTTAGTGGAAGTAACTAAAGCCATAGAAGTGGGCGAATACGACGCTGAACAGCAACCGTTTATTGGTGCCATGATTAGCGCGAAAGCGGCAGCTGGTATGGTGGCAGCACAGCAACAATTATTGGACTTAGGGGCTAAGTCCTTAGTTGAGCTTAGCCAAGCAGATCCAAGCAAAGGTTTTGTTAGCCCAGGAATTGTAGATGTCACGGCAGTGGCAGAACTGCCAGATGAAGAATACTTTGGGCCTTTGTTACAAGTTATTCGTTACGCTGATTGGGATGAAGCGATAGCCCAAGCCAACAATACTCGTTATGGCCTCTCGGCTGGTTTACTTAGCGTGGACGAGGACAAGTGGGAAAACTTCCGCCACCGTATTCGCGCAGGCATTGTGAACTGGAACCGTTCAATTACTGGCGCTTCAAGTGCCGCACCGTTTGGTGGAGTGGGGGCTTCGGGTAATCATCGCGCGAGTGCCAAATATGCGGCCGACTACTGTGCTTATCCTGTTGCATCTATGGAAGGTAAAGCCAGCGTATTACCAGCAAGCTTAAGCCCTGGCCTGCACTTCTAAGGAGTGAGTTATGACTGTAGATTTGTTTTTTGAGCGCTTGTGGGAGCAATACTTGGCGGTTACACCTAGTGCTGACTCTATTCATCAGCTACTCGGTAAAGGTGCTGAGGTAGTGAATGATCACATTGCAGTGCGTACCTTTAATTTACCTAATACCGGTGTTGATGCCTTTGCTAAGCATTTAATCGCTATGGGTTATCGAAAGGGTGGGGAATATCATTTTGCCAATAAACACTTGGATGCTGCACATTTTGAACACGATGACCCCACTGTTCCAAAGGTGTTTATTAGTGAGCTGCAGGTAGAAAGTTTGCCGCCAGAGTCTCAAGCGATTGTTCAAGGCTTAGCTGCACAGGTAAATAACGACTTATACCAGCGACCAGAGGTATTTTTTTCCGGACGACCTTGGCAGCTTAGCTATGCTGAATACCAAACACTGCTTAACGAAAGTGAATATGCGGCTTGGTTAGCGGCCTATGGTTATCGAGCCAATCATTTTACTATTTCGGTGAATCAACTTGCGGGTATGGATGATTTACAGCAAGTGAATCAGCAACTAAAAGAGGCTGGTTTTAGCTTAAATACTGCAGGAGGAGAGATCAAAGGGTCGCCAGAGGTGTTGCTAGAGCAGTCAGCCACCTTAGCCGATCAAGCTGAAGTGGTATTTAGCGACAGTAAGCATAATATTCCTAGCTGCTTTTACGAGTTTGCCTTGCGTTACCCTAAGCCTGACGGAGAGCTTTACTCGGGCTTTGTCGAAGCCTCAGCAGATAAAATATTTAGCAGTACCGATAGTGGACAGTAAAAACAAAAAAAGCCGCATTTAGCGGCTTTTTTATTAGCGTGGTAGCTTACTAGCGCGTGCCGTAAACCACTATAGTTTTACCGTGCGCGGTAATTAACTCTTGCTCTTCTAACATCTTAAGAATACGACCTACCGTTTCACGTGAACAACCAACAATTTGGCCGATCTCTTGGCGGGTAATCTTAATTTGCATGCCGTCTGGATGCGTCATCGCGTCAGGCTGCTTAGCTAGGTTTAATAAGGTCTGTGCAATTCGACCAGTAACGTCCAAGAATGCTAAGTCACCTACTTTTTGGCTGGTGATTTGCAAACGGTTCGCCATTTGGCCTGAAAGGCGCATTAAGATCTCAGGGTTAACTTGGATTAGCTGACGGAATTTCTTGTAAGAAATCTCCGCTACCTCGCAAGGACTTTTAGCCCGGATCCAAGCAGTACGAATTGGATTTTCAGTGTCTTCGAAAAGACCCAATTCACCCATGAAGTCACCTTGATTCAAGTAAGACAAGATCATTTCCTTGCCTTCTTCATCTTTAATCAATACTGCGACTGAACCTTTTACAATGTAGTAAAGCGTTTCAGCTTTTTCGCCAGCATGAATCAAAGTACTTTTTGATGGGTACTTATGAATGTGACAGTGAGAAAGAAACCACTCCATCACCGGATCAGCTTGAGGTTTGCCAATTACCATATTAAAGAAATCCTCTGTCTTTATAATTATTTGCTAGCTTTATAACTAACAAATTGTATTTATTGTTGTAGTCGTCCATTCCGCCTCTAGCATAAAAGGCTTCGGGCTTTGCTGCAAGGCATTTATACGCCTTTAGTATGAGGCAAACACTAGCCTTGAACCTTGACCTAGATTAAGCTGGCTGACGAAATATTCCCTAGGAGAATCTAACATGAAAGCGACCGTTACGTGGTCTAAAGAACTACAATTTATTGGAGAAAGTAGCTCAGGTCACCAAATTTTGATGGACGGTGACAATGCACAGGCTGCTGCAAGCCCAATGGAGTACGTATTAATGGCCGCTGGTGGCTGTAGTTCAGTAGATATTATCTCAATTTTGGGTAAGGCGAGACAGCAAGTCACTGATTGTAAAGTTAATCTAGATTCTGAGCGGGCTGAGGGAACCCCCCGAGTATTTACCAAGATTCACTTAGAGTTCGTGGTAAAAGGGCATGATTTAAGTGAGAAACACGTAGCGCGCGCTGTGCAATTAAGCATGGAAAAGTACTGTTCAGTGTCATTAATGTTGAGTAAAAGCTGTGATATAAGCCACAGCTATCGTATTGAAAGCGCTTAACTTAGCGAATTTTTCCTGTCTCTAATAGTTGTTGAATCATTGGCGACAGGATCAGCTCCATGGCAAAACCCATTTTACCACCTGGTACCACAATGGTGTTTTGCCGAGACATGTAAGCGCCGTCAATCATTTGCAGCAAAAACGGAAAGTCGACGTTTTTCAGCCCTCTAAAGCGAATGACCAACATGCTTTCGTCTAATGTCGGAATGCTTTTCGCGCTGAAGGGGTTAGAGGTGTCAACCGTAGGCACCCGTTGAAAGTTGATATGTGTACGCGAAAACTGCGGGGTAATGTAATTAATGTAGTCGTCCATTGAACGTACTATTGATTCTTGCACTGCTTCACGTGAATGGCCTCGTTCAGTGGTATCGCGTACCAGTTTTTGAATCCACTCTAAGTTAACAATGGGGACCATGCCGATAAGTAGGTCCACTTTAGAGGCGACATTTTTCTCGTCATAAACCACACCGCCATGCAAACCTTCATAAAATAATACGTCGGTTTCTTCAGGTAAGTCTTGCCAAGGAGTAAAAGTACCCGGCATTTGGTTATATGGTACTGCTTCGTCAAAAGTATGCAGGTAGCGGCGGTATTGACCAGTGCCATTCTCACCATATTGTTTGAAGAACTCGTACAATAAATTGAAGTCGTTGGCTTCGGGGCCAAAATAGCTAATGTGTTTGCCGTGTTCGCGCGCTTTACGGATTGCCACGTCCATTTCTGGGCGAGTGTAGCGATGGAAACTGTCACCCTCTATAAACGCCGCGTTTAGCTTGTGCTGTCTAAACAGGTGGGCGAATACTTCGCTGGTGGTGGATGTTCCTGCGCCTGAAGAACCGGTAACGGCAATAACGGGATGCTTAGCTGACATAGTGGCCTTATCTGTTGGTGATGATTATAAACATGGTTTACCCATCATCCTGCTGCCCTTCCATGGCAGAGGCATCAAACTGCTCTTTGGCAATTAAGTTTACTGTTTCGTGAAGCTCTGAGTATACGATTAAAACCGAACCATTAATAACTTGTTGTTTAATTTGTTCAAGTTTCTCGCTTAAGCTCAGTTCTTGCTCGCCGTAGTCAGTCCCTTCGCGTAATACATAACTCTCTAATAATGCATCGAAGGTATTAGGATCTAGTTGCTGCCAAGGAATAATCATTTATCTGTTTGCTCTAATTGCTGCTTAAACCAATGCGGAATACTCGATTCCAACCAAAATTTGGGGCGCAGCAGGCTACCACCAACAAAACCTACGTGTCCACCTGTGTCACTTAAACGATACTCCACAGCCTTGCTTAGTTGACTCGTGGTAGGAATCACTCGTTGATCCATAAATGGGTCATCGGCAGCGTGAATTAACAGGGTAGGGTGTTGAATGTCTTTTAACAACGGTAGACCGCTACAACGCTGATAGTAATCTGCAGCGCCTTTAAAGCCATGGGCCTTAGCTGTGTAATGTTCATCAAATTCCACAAAGTTGCGCCATTGTTGAACTTGTTGAGGTTTTAAGGGGGCTTGATGAGTTTGGGCGATTTTTTTTACCAGATTGTCTTTCATGCGAGACAGCAAGTGATGCTGGTAAATTTTGGAAAAACCTTGCTGCAAGCGTTCTGAACACGCGGCTAAATGCAGTGGTGGAGAAACAATAACCGCCGCTTTAATAGGGGAGCTAGGTGTTTTTGCTAAGTAGTTAACGAGCATATTGCCCCCTAGCGAATAACCTAAAGCTAATAAAGGGGCATTAGGAAACTGCTGCTGCAAATGCGCAATGCATGCGGTGGCGTCGCCTATTTCGCCACTGTGATATCCCCGCCATAGTTTATTGGCTTTACCGCTGCAGCCACGAAAATGCATCACAACCGCGCGCCAGCCTTGTTGTTGGCAAGCTTGCAGAATACCCTTGGCATAAGGTGAGTTTACACTGCCTTCTAAACCATGAAATACCACTACAATAGGTTGTTCGGGAGTTGCAGCTTGAGCGCTATCTATCCAGGCTAAATCTACAAAGTCGCCGTCGCTTAGCTCAAGCTTTTGCCAATCGAGTGTGATTTTTTTTCGCCTTAATAAAAAGGTGGGCAGTAGCGTTTGTAGATGTTTGTTGCTGGCCCACCATGGCGCTTTAAATTGACTTGGGTTAATGCTTTTTCTCCACAATATAGCTAGCTATAAACTATGTGCTTAGTCATAAAATTGTTCAAGCTTTGTCATTTTTATTTACAAGTTACCATCGGTAACATAATCTAGATTAACGTAAGGCAAACTATTATTGGTGGCGTCCATGAATCAGCAGCAACTTAATCAAGATTTATCTCGTATGCAGGCAGCATTTAAACAACAAACGTATCCAACGTTGCAGCAGCGCAAATACCATTTAGACCAGCTGCTGGCTCTTATATTGGAAAACCAAAGTGCCATTATAAAGGCTATTAGCGAGGATTTTGGCCATCGAAGCTCTCACGAAAGTCAGCTGATTGAAATATTCCCTTCTATTGAAGGGATCCGTTATGCACTTAAGCACTTAAAAAAATGGCTTAAGCCGCAACGGCGTGGCGTTAGTGTTTGGCATTTTGGGGCTAGTAATAGCGTAGTTGCGCAGCCGCTAGGGGTTATTGGGGTTATCGTACCTTGGAATTATCCCTTGTACTTAGCCATTGGTCCCTTAACAGATGCATTGGCGGCGGGCAATAAAGCGATGATTAAAATGTCAGAGCTAAGCCCGCATCTTACTAAGCTGCTGATAAACCTAATGCCTCAATACCTGCCTGATGACGTGGTGAGTATTTACGCTGATGATGGCGACCTAGGCCCGCTGTTCTCAGGTTTGGCCTTTGATCACCTAGTCTTTACTGGTTCTACCAATACTGGTCGTAAAGTGATGCAAGCCGCTGCCGCTAACCTTACCCCAGTAACGCTAGAGTTAGGTGGTAAGTCTCCGGTGATTATTGCTAATGATTACCCAATAAAGTTAGCGGCTGAACGCATTATGATGGGTAAACTATTTAACGCAGGGCAAACCTGTGTGGCTCCCGATTACATATTGCTACCTAAATCTCAGCGCCAAGCCTTTATCGATGCCTGCTTGGCTTACTGCAAAAAGCACTATAGCAATTTATCTGATGAATCTATTTCAAGTATTATCTCCAGTGATTTTCTGGCCCGCTTACACGAAATACTAGGAGATGCAGAGCAGCAGGGAGCCAATACTACTCCGCTTATTGCAGGCGAAAGTAGTGGCAAAATAGCACCTACTTTAATCTTCGATGCTCCAGCTACAACCACCTTGATGCAGCAAGAGATATTTGGGCCATTATTACCTGTGGTCGAATACGAAGAACTTGCAGAGGCAATTGCTTATGTTAATCAACATGAACACCCGCTAGCGCTTTATGTATTTAGTAATCAACAGCAGCTACAACAGCAAGTGATACAGCAAACCCAAGCGGGTGGGGTATGTATTAACGAGGTATTGCTGCATGTAGCACAGCATGAACTGCCATTTGGTGGAGTAGGGGCAAGTGGTATGGGCCATTATCACGGCTATGATGGATTTGTGCAGTTCTCAAAAATGCTGCCTATTTTCAAGCAAGGGCGTTTTGCGGCGATTAGCCTAATGCAGCCACCTTATAACAAGTTTACTGATCTCTTGATCAAACTGATGACGCGTGGATAATTAGCGTAATTGAAACCAGTTGAGTCGCCATTGTGAGCTGTCAGTTTTGCCAAAAAGCGTGGTTTGTAGAAAAGTTAGGACGTTGCCAGCAATGCATGTTGCTGGCGAATCTTGGTTGGCTGGTTATGTTGCTTTTAAGTGTAATGTATAGCGGTAAGGTCGCGGTTTATCAGCTGAGCTTATGGTTAGCTTTTGCAGCCTTTGCTTTGCTAAGTTTGGCTCATTGGCTGATGTTTTGTTATTACCGCTGGTTTGCCTCAGAGCCACCTTCTAATTAACTAGCTTGTTAAGCTATGTAGCTGTGGCTCAACAACCTGCTTCGCTTGTTCTACTAAGTCATACTGTGGATCCAGCCAATGAATCACATCGCCACGACGTTCCATTTTTCTAAACCAAGTGTCTTGGCGCTTAGCAAATTGATGAATCTGTGAGTTTAGCTTTTGGAACATATCGTTGTAAGTGAGTTGTTCTTGTAAGTGCTGGGCAACCAAGCGGTATTCTAAACCGTAAAACTCCAGCTTTTGATAACTTACCCCCTCTGAATGCAAGCGCTGTACTTCTTCAATCAAGCCTTCTTCTAAGCGTTGTTTTAGGCGCAGCGTGATGCGCTCGCGTAATACCGAGCGATCCCAGCGGATCCCGATATATAACGGCGTAATAGTTGGGTGTACCGCTACATCTTGCCCGCTGACTTGAACATCGGCTTCAGCAATCTCTATCGCTCGCACTAAGCGTGGCCGTACTGTTAAGTCGGTGCTGTTATGTTGCTCTGGTTTTAAGGCGAGCAAACGTTGCTGTAGCGTTTCCAAGCTAAGCGTGGCTAGTTCGTCTCTAAGCGCTTTGTTTACCGGCGCTTCGTTCAATTGGTAGTTTTGAGTGACTGCGTCAATATAAAGCCCCGTTCCTCCAACCATAATGGGTAACTTTTTAGCCTGTTTTATTTGTGCGTAAGCCGCAAAAAAATCTCGCTGAAAATGAAACACACTATATTCAGTATCGGGTTCAACGATATCGATCAGGTGATAGGGGATCTCCTGATACTCGGCAAGATCTTTCCCTGAGCCAATATCTAAACCACGATACACCTGCCGTGAATCCGCTGATAGCACTTCGCCGTTATAGTGGCGAGCTAATTCCACACCTAAGTGAGTTTTACCTGAGGCGGTAGGGCCGAGTACTACGATGAGATTAGCTGAGTGAGTTTGCATAGTGTTTTTCAAAGCGGGTTTTGCGGGGAATGGTAACAAGAAAAAACAAAAACGGCATGTGCAAAGCAACATGCCGTTCTAAATAAGCCTGAGATCCTTGGCGAAAAACGCGTTTGTTTTAGTTTTCCCAGAAGTGCTTACGGGACTCTTGGTAGCGATCAGCTTCGCTTAAACCAATATCACGTAATAAGTACGCAGGTAATTGGGCTAATTGACGTCGTGTTTTTTGGCGTAATAGCCAAACATTGCAAAGTTGGTAAACCTCTACAGCGTGCTGTAAGAAAGACGTGTTTTTGTTGTTGCCGATAGTATTTGTGTTAGTGCTCATAATCTAGGACCTCATCTCAGTTGATGGGGCCATCTTAGGCTTGCTCTGCGGCTTTCTCAAACAAAATAAACTGCATCATTTGCATTAGAAAAACTAATTTAACTTTCTTTTCTGTTGAGCTTTATTTTTAGTGAAAAAATAGGCGAATAGTTATTCATTAAAATGAATTTAGAGTACAAATTCTAGCGAGGAATAATTAACTATTGTTTAGATTTTGAACCAAGTTTCTAGATTTATAGCCTGTTTGTTAAGGAGAGTTACAAGGAGGAGGGCTTGATCGCGATTTGACTATTTATTCTACGCCATTTTAAGTGCTCTAATAATTGCCTTTCCCTTTTATCTGTATGGCTTTGTTGGGCATTGTTAAAGTCGGGCTGTTTTATGTTTTAGATCAATTTTCAGGTACTAGATAGGCTTAACAAGCTCGTCCTTACTGGTGACCTTCAGGTTAAATTCTGTACTTTTTTGTTAATGCGTTGTTGGTGGTTTGATCTTATTCAAGTAAGTGCTGATTATTGGGGTTTTTCAGCTATTCACTAACTGTGATGTTAACCTTATTAGGCTTAGTTATATTTATTAAAGGGCTCGCAGTGTTGTTTTAGATTGAAACTAGCAATTGCTTATCAATATCGAAGTTGTTACCGAGCGCTTCACTGTGCAATTTATAGCGTTAAACAAAGTGTCGATGCGCAGCTGTACATTTTACGTTCAACTTTTGTTAAGGCAATGTTAGAGTAATTACGCAACACAGATAATTACAATAAATAACAATATAAATATAAGGACATTAGGATGGACGTAAGTTCTTTTAATCCCCCGCGCCGTACCTTAATGGGTCCAGGCCCTTCAGATATTTCTCCTCAAGTATTACAAGCGCAAAGCCGACCAATTATTGGTCATTTAGATCCCTTGTTTGTGAATATGATGGATGAGATTAAAGCCTTACTGCAATATGCATTTCAAACGACTAATCAGCATACGTTCGCGGTATCAGCACCAGGCTCTGCAGGCATGGAAACGTGCTTTGTTAATCTACTTGAGCCAGGCGATAAAGTAATTGTATGTATTAACGGCGTATTTGGTCAGCGCATGCTAGAGAATGCGGAGCGCTGTGGTGCGGTGCCTATCGTCGTTGAAGACAATTGGGGAGAACCGGTTTCTCTTACTAAAGTCGCTAAAGCATTTGAGCAACACCCAGATACCAAAGTGTTGGCGTTTGTACATGCAGAAACATCCACCGGCGTCGCATCAGACGCACAAGCCTTATGTGCCTTAGCCAAGAAAAATGACAACTTAACTATTGTAGATGCAGTGACTTCATTGGGAGGCATTCCTCTTAAAGTAGATGAATGGGGCATTGATGCCATTTATTCTGGCAGTCAAAAGTGTTTGTCCTGTGTACCGGGGTTGTCTCCAGTTAGTTTTAGTCAGGCTGCAGTAGATAAACTCAAGCAACGAAAAACTAAAGTTCAAAGCTGGTTTTTAGATCAAACCTTAGTCATGGGTTATTGGTCAGGCGAGCAAAAACGCTCGTATCATCATACTGCTCCAGTAACAGCTTTATATGCCTTACACGAATCCTTACTCATGTTATATAAAGAAGGATTAGAAGCATCTTGGCAACGCCATGCTCAGCAACATGCTGTACTTGCTGAAGGCTTAGCTAAACTAGGTTTAGATTTAATGGTGGATGAGAGTTGCCGCTTGCCTCAGTTAAATCTGGTCGCCATTCCTGAAGGGGTAGACGAGCAAGCAATTCGCTCTCGATTGCTTAATGATTACAATTTGGAAATTGGTGCCGGCTTGGGTAAGTTTGCAGGTAAAGCTTGGCGTATTGGTTTGATGGGCTACGCAGCTCGCCAAGAGAATGTTAGCTTGTGTTTAGCTGCGTTGGCTGAGGTAATGGCTAAAGACTAGTTATTTCGTTCTATACTGATAAACAAGCCCGCTATTGCGGGTTTGTTGTTTACCGCCTTCCTATATTAAGGAGCTTTTAGGTGTATATCGACTTTGCCGACTTGTTAAGTAACCAAGTTTATCATTGCATGACTCAAACCATTGTACCTCGTCCTATTGCGTGGGTACTTAGCGATAATGGCCAGCCCACTTCTTATAATCTCGCTCCATTTTCTTATTTCACTGCAATTAGCTCAGATCCACCATTGATCATGCTATCGGTGGGTAAGAAGCCCGACGGCAGTGATAAAGACACCAAGGTCAATATTCAGAACGGTAAATACTGTGTAGTGCATATCGCCAGTGCAGAACAAGCAAAGCAAGTAACGGAATCAGCAAAAACCTTACCTTATGGTGAATCTGAGATTGTTCAACAGCAACTAGAACTTGCTTCTTTCGAAGGGTTTGCATTACCACGTTTAGCTGATGCACCTATTGCCATGGCGTGTGAACTGTTTGAGATGCAGTCTATCGGGAATACGCCACAGTCGATGATCATCCTTAAAGTATTACACCTATATATAGAAGAACAATTTGCCACAATGAATGACGGCCGTATGAATCTAGATACTAACGCGCTAAATCCTTTAGGCCGTTTAGGTGGTGGAGAGTACTGGGCAAACGGTCAAAGCTTTACTATCCAGCGGCCTAAATAGTGATGAAGTTTGAATTAGCTAATTACGTCGTGCGTAGTTACCAGCTTCTGGCTTTGTTCATTGCTGGAATGTGGCTGGTGGGTTGCAGTAGTCAGTCATCTACTAGCGGTGGGGTGAACCAGCAAGCTAATTCAATAAGCAGCGAGCAAACTCAGTTCTTGGCTCTACATAAGCAGTGGCAAGGTACGCCCTACAAATTAGGGGGATCGAACAAAGCGGGGATTGATTGTTCCGCTTTTGTGCAACACCTATATAGTAGTATCTACCAAAAGCAGCTTCCTCGAACGACACAAGCCCAAATGCAGCAGGGTAAAACCGTTAACTTAGCTAAAGCGCGTACCGGTGATTTGGTGTTCTTTAAAACCAGCCATAAAGTGAGACATGTTGGTGTCATTTATGACCAACAGCACTTTCTTCATGCATCTACTTCTAAAGGCGTGATCTTTTCTCGACTCGATAATGTTTATTGGTCACCAAAGATCATCACGATAAAACGGCTCTAATTGTAGATAAAACCAACTAAAATCACAGCTTCTGACTACTATCTGAACACTTGACTCGATTTCTGTGATTTTCTTCAAAAAACGCTTGCACCAAAATCGCGGATCCCTATAATGCGACTCCACTGACACGGCAAGCGGCGCTGCAAAGCGATGTAGAAACGAGGTCAGGGTTGGTAAGG